>JAEYOU010000350.1 GCA_023411405.1 Pseudomonadota bacterium
GTCGTGGACGGCCGCGAGCGTGAGATCGCCGCCGGCCTCGACGTGGACGTCGCCCCCCGCGCCGAGCTGCGCGCCGGCGAGGCGGGCGTCGTCCTCGGCGGTGACGCGCAGCGCACCGGCGGCGACGGCCGTGGTGCCGACCTGTTCGCGTGCGGTGGCGCCGTCGGAGCGCGTCACCTGCTCCGCCGTGTCCATCGAGAGGTTCCGCCCCGCGGAGAGCTGGACGTCCTTCGCCGCCTGGAGGGTCGCGGCGGTGAGCGCCACGTCCTGCGCCGCCCGGACGGTGACGTCCTCGCCGGCCGCGATCACCGTCCCGACCACGTCCGTGACGTTCGCGCCGTCCTTCTGATGCTGGTGCGTCCCAGCAGCGACACGGACGGACCCGGACGCCGACTCGACCGTGGCGTTCCCACCGGCGACGACCGTCGCCGCGTCGAGCTGCACGCCTTCTCGCCCGTCGATCCGCGCGTCCCTGCCGGCCTCGAACCTCCCGGCCTGGGAGCGGACGGTCCCGGCGGAGACCGTGAGGTCCTTGCCCGCCGCCGCGATCCCGCCGAGGGAGTGCTCCCCCGCGAGCTGCCACGCGATCCCGCCGCCGGCGACGATCGAGCCGCCTGCCGTGACGGCGGCGTGCTTGCCCGAGGGCATGTACAGCTTCGGCGCGAGCACGTCCTGGCCGTCCACGCGGACGGTGACCATCCAGACCATCGGCGAGGTGAGCCGGACGACCTGGTCGGCGCTGAGCGCGATGCCCGGCGTGAGCGAGAGCTCCTTCGCGTAGACGTAGCCCTCGTCCAGGAGGGCCTGGTACTGGGCCATCGCGTCGGCCGAGCCGGGGAGGTACGGCGTGCCGGTGGCGCGGAAGAGCTCGTCCATCACGAGCCGCTGCTCGTAGAACCCGTCGCCGAGCCGCTTGAGCGGAGCCTCGGGGTTCACCGGGAGCCGGTCGAGCAGGTAGTCGCTGGAGATGAAGTTCCCGAGCTTCGTGAACCGCGGATCGGTCTCGACCAGGTACCGGTGGCCGGGGTCCCGATGCGTCGTGAAGAGACGATTGGAGGGGAGGGTGATGGCCGGCGCCGAGGCGGCGAGCCCGGGCGCCTCCGGCGCGGCGCCGGTCTGCTCGACGCGCTCGGCGGTGTTGGGGATGAGCTCGACGACCGAGCTTCGTAGCTCGTGCGCCGAGGTGAACTCCGCGGAACCCGAGTGGTGGCTCGTCTCGCAGCCGACGTCGAAAGCGCCGTTGCAGAAGTCGAACTCCCTCGCGTCGACCCAGTACCAGGTCCGCTCCTCGACGAGGTTCCCGGGCAGGGACGGCTGCGTGTAGGAGACGCCCTCGTCGAGGATCGAACCGCCCGCGGCCATACGGGACTGGTCGTTCACGACCGAGCCGGCGCGGAGCGTGAGGTCGCCGCCTGCGCGCAGCTCGGCGGGCGCGCTGTCAGTCGTGACCTGGGGGATGTACGTCGCCGTCTGGGTGATCAGCTTCTTCTTGGACCAGCCGTCCGAGTAGTCGTAGTTCGGTTCGACGAACTCCCTCCACTCCTCCTTCGTGAGCTCCGACGCGCGAGCGTCTCGATCGGTCTCCACCAGCACCGGCTCCACGTCGTACGAGACCTCGAAGACGCTCTTCTCGTTGCGGAGCACGTCCGCCACGATCGTGAGGTCCCGCCCCGCCTCGAGCTGCGCCGACCGGTTCAACACGGACTCGGCCGGAGCGAGCCCGCCGCCGTCCGAGGCGCCGGCGATGAGGAGATCCCGCCCGGCGTACACGAGCGCGCCGTCCGCGTTGAGGAGCCTCGTCGCGTGGAGCTGCATGTCACCCGCCGAGACGAGGGCGGCCTCGGCGCCCAGCGAGCGCAGCTCGGTCGCGCGGAGCTGGACCTGCCCGCCGATGACGAGGCCCCGCGTGTTGTCGAACAGCCCCGCCGCGGCCCCGGTCAGGGCCCCGGCGGAGGTGAGGGTGCCGTCGACCGCGACGATGTCGCGGCCGGCCGTGAGCGTCAGCGGCCCCGCGGCCTCGACCAGCGCGCCCGTGAGCGCGACGTCGCCTTCGCGGCCGGTCAGGCTGATCCCGCCCATCGCCTGGACGGTCGCGCCCGAGAGCGACAGCTCGGCGGCGTCGAGGGAGATCGCCCCGCCCGAGACGAGCTGACGGCCATCCGCGTCGATGGCGCCGGAGGCGGTGAAGGAGAGCGACCCCTGCCCGGCGACCCGGGCCTCGGGCGTCACCCCGGCGCCGGCGTCGCCGCCGAGCGCGATCCGCCCGGCCTGCACGTCGAGGTCCCCCTGCGCACCGAGGAAGCCGGCCGTCGTCACCGCCCCGGCGGCGTCGATGCGCAGGGACCCGGCGGAGTAGAGCGTCTCGCGCGCGTCGAGCGCGTCGCCCGTCCGCACGGACATGGCGCCGCCCGCGGTCGTGGGCCCGCGCAGCGAGATCTGCCCGTCGCTGTCGAGCCGGAACTCGCCCTCCGAGGCGAGCGTCCCCGCGCTCGTCACGCCGACGCCGCGCTCCGTGCCGACGAGCAGGATCTTGCGGGCGTACATCCCGCCGAGCGCGCCGACGTCGATGCTCACGACCGGCGCGGGACCCGCACCCGCGATCGGCGTCGCCGCGAGCGTGCTCCGGTCCACCTCGTTGGCGCCGGTGACCACGGCCAGCTCTCTCGCCCAGATCCCCGCGTTGGCGGTCACGGCGCGGCTGATGAGCGCCACCCGGTCCACGTTTGCGGCGTTGAGGCCCGCGCCCTCGATGGCGATGGCGCCGCCCGCGACCCGGAACGCGTCGAGCGTCCCGGTGCCGCCGAACACCGGGGTTCCGGTCGTGAGCGTTCCGCGGCTCGCGTTGATGAAGCCGCAGCCGTCGCAGGTGATGCCGTTCGGGTTGGCGATCACCACCTCGGCCTTCGAGCCCGCGACCTCGAGGTAGCCGAGGAGCCGGCTCGGATCGGCGCTCGTCACCTCGTTCAGGATGACCGAGGCCTCCTTCTCGAGGTTCGGGTTGGGGGCGATCCACCCCGCGAGCTCCGTCTGCGCGAGGCCCCGGGAGTTGTTGAGGATGACGCCGCCCGCGTCGACGTCGAAGCTGGTGAACTGGTTGCGTGAGACGCCGCCGGCGGACGGGTTGGTGATCTGGACGAGGGGCGTGCCGTTGGGCGCCGCCTCCACCGTGGGCCGGCGGCTCTGCGGCGCCGCCGCGTCCGGGGCCGGGGGCGCGGCCAGGGCGATCCCAGCGGACACCGCGAGGCCGAGCGCCAGGAGCGCGCTCGCCGCCGCCCGGGTCATCCCACTCGACCGCATCGTCTCGCGAACCCTCATGCGCCCCTCCGTCCCTCAGTACAGCGCGGTCACCGAGAACCCGAACGCCGGCCGCGCGGTCTCGAAGCCGCTCGGCCGGTGGATCGGCACACCCGCGAACGCGTCCCAGCTCAGCGCCCAGAGCCCGCCGCGGACCCCGAGGGCCGCGCCCGCGAGGCCCGCGCCGACGAGCTTCCCCGCCGACGGGCCGTCCACGAACCCGGCGTCGAGCGCCAGGTATAGCTCCTGCCGCACTTTCGGCAGCGTGATCCCGAGCTCATTGCGCAGGCAGGCGCCGTTCTCCGCGGCGAGCGTCGTCTCGCCGTCGAACCCGCGGACCGTGTACCGGCCGCCGATCGCGAACTGGTCCGCGACGAGCAACCGGTCGTCCGTGTACTGGCCCCGGAGCTCCGTCCGCCACCGGAGCGGGAGCCAGAGCGTGAACGGGGTGCTCACGCTCCCGCGGGCGGTGCCCAGCGTGAACTGCGTCGTCCCCGCGTCCCGCCGGCCCTCCTGCGCCAGGAACGGGAGGCCGCGTCGGACCGCGAGCTGGCCCTCGACGGTGGTCTTGCCGGCCGTGTACCGGTGCGCGAGGGCCAGGGTCGCGCTCGTGACGTCGCGCCGCTGGACCTCGATCTCCACGTCCTCGAGCCAGGTCTGTCCCCAGCGCTTGGCGGCCGAGAGCGAGGCGGTGGTCTTCGAGGCCTGCCCGCGGTGGACGACCCGCTCGACCTCGAGGTCGAGGTTTGTGTTCCGGCCGCGGTAGCGGAGGCTCTGACCGCTCGTCGCGACGTTCTGCCGGTACTCGCTCGTCCCCCCGGAGGCGCTGAACGTCCAGTAGCCCCAGGGCACGGAGTAGCTGCCGTTCACGCCCCAGGTCGCGTGATCGCGCGGCCGGAGGTCGGCGTCGTGCTGCGCCGACACCGAGAGCAGGTCGTTCAGCGTCAGCGGGTCGCTCGGCCGCTCCCAGGGCATCGTGGAGAAGAAGAGCACGATGCCGATCCTCAGCCACGAGCGCCGCGGTGAGCGTGGCCTGGAGCTTGCCGGTCGAGGGAGAGCCGCCGTCGTCCACGGAGAGGCTCGCCCGCCACGGTCGCGTGCGCTGGAGGCGGAGCTCGAGATCGCTCTGGCCTGCCTGGCCGCCCGGACGGAGGAGCAGCTCGACGTCCTGCGACGGGATCCGCTTGAGCTGCTCGAGCCCCTGGTCGAGATCGCGGACGTCGACGAGCGCGCCGGGGCGGAGCGGGAGGGCCGTCTTCCACCGCGTGCGCGGCCCGCGGTCGTCGGCGTACGTGACCCGGGCGAGCGTGCCGGCCACGATCGCGAGCCGCAGCCGGCCCTCCTTGAGGTTCTGCTCGGGGACGCCCACGCGCGTCGTCACCTTGCCGCGCGCGAGGATCCGCTGCGTGAGCCGCCGGGCAGCGAGGTTCACGCCCTGCTCGCCCAGGCACCGTCCCTCGTAGCGGCGCACCCAGCGCTGCGCCCACGAGAAGCCGCGCTCCGCGCCCTCGAGCCGGATCTCCCGGATCGGGAAGCAGGGCGCCTCGGCGGGGAGCTCGTCCGAGTCGTCCTCCAGTGAGGCGCGCGTGTGCACCGCGGGTGCGGCCTCCCGGACCTGCCGCTCCGCGTCCTCGCGGCGCTGGCGCTGCCGGAGCGCCTCCTGATCCACCGTGGTCTGGGCGTGCCCGGCGCCAGGCGAGCACACGCAGACGGACGCGACGGCCAGCATCGCACCGCGCAAGCGTGCACGCGATCTCCGACGAGCTGCGACCACGACCAGCGCCTCCCCCCCTGCCGCAGCAGCCGGCGTCACGCAGCCGAGCTGTGCTTGCTCGAGCGAGCACCGATGCCATGGGCAGTGAGCCGAGACCAGGGGTGAGAACGAGCCCCTGGTGGAGCGCTTCAGAGGCGTGCGCGCTCGTGCCGCAACGCTCGGCCTTCGACAGGCTCAGGCCGAGCGGAGTTCACTCGCCTGCTCGTCCAGAGCTGACCGTCCGCTCACCCTGAGCCTGTCGAAGGGTGAGCGGCGAACGGATCTACCCGTGCCGCGACACCGCCGGCCCCGCCCCGGCGCGCTTCTCGCGCTCGGCGAGCTCGAGGTCCGCCTCCATCATGAGGCGGACCAGCTCCCGGAAGGTGGTCTGGGGCTTCCACCCGAGCTGCGCCGCGGCCTTGGACGGATCGCCGAGGAGGTAGTCGACCTCGGTCGGCCGGTAGTACCGCGGGTCGATGTCCACGAACTCGTGATAGTCGAGCCCCACGTGGCCGAAGGCGAGCTCGCAGAGCTCGCGGACCGAGTGCGCCTCGCCGGTGGCGATCACGTAGTCGTCGCCCCTGGGCTGCTGGAGCATGAGCCACATCGCCTCGACGTAGTCCTTGGCGTAGCCCCAGTCCCGCTTCGCGTCGAGGTTGCCGAGGAAGAGCTTCTTCTGGAGCCCCAGCTTGATGCGCGAGACGGCGCGCGTGACCTTGCGGGTGACGAACGTCTCGCCGCGCCGGGGAGAGTTGTGGATCCAGCCGTCCCCGATGCCCGCGTGAAACGTCCCGCTCTCGGTGGCGAGGTCGAAGAGCCATCCCTCGTATGCGCGCGGCGTGACCTTCACCACCTCGGCGACGGGCCGCCGGAGGTGGGCGCCCTTCGCGCCCTGGCGCTCGTCGTCCGGAACCGAGAGGTTGATCTGGAAGTAGGTGCGGTCCGCGCGGTCCTCGAGGCACAGGATCCCGCGCTGCCCGAGCGCGCGCTGGGCGAGCCACCACAGCCCCGCCGCGAGGCACGGGGACGAGGTCTTGAAGGACTTGAACTCGTACTTCGAGTGCCCGGCCCGAAGCCCATCCGTCGAGTTGTACCCGCGGAGAAAGGCGAGCTGCGCCTCGAGCGTCGCGTTCAGCACCCGCAATGGAACCCGCTTGTCGCCGCGCTCCGTGTACAGCTGCGGCCTGATCCAGCGGCCGTACGCTGGCGCGCCTGTCAGGTTCACGGCCTCGACGGGCCTCCCGTCGAAGCCGGACGAGCCCGTCCCGCGGTGGGCAGCGCCCCCCGTGATCGCGCGCCAGGCGCGCTCCGCGTCCTGGAGGAGCTCGAGGTCGTTGCCCGTCACGCGCACGTCGCCTTGCTCGTTCACGTACCCGTCGCCTGCCAGCGCCCCGAGCAGCCAGGCTTCCGACTCAGTCAGCTCCACCGCCCCGGTCGCATCCGGCCCGATACCCAAGGCAAGCGTATCGCCCTCGCGGACCTCTCCCGCTGGGACCTCGCGGGGACCTTCGAACATCACCACATGGTCGCTCGTGGTGCTGAACACCGCTCCGCGCGCCGCGATGCGGACCACCTGCTTGCTGCCGCGGCTGTAGGTCGCGGTCATGCACGTCACGCTGGTCCAGCGATCTCGGTCCCAGACCTCGAGCGGCTCCGCCGGCTCGCTCGTGTAGCGCGTGCCGTGCCGCGGGTCTTCACGGTGGGGAACGATCTCCTCGATGGGCGCGATGTCCACCAGCCCGTTGCGTCGGAGGATCACCGGCGTCTCGGCCGTAACGCACTCGTGGTTGAACAGGATCCCGTTCGACACGTGCAGCCCGTACGCCTCGCGGTAGTTCACGCCGATCCAGTAGGCGTAGACCTTGGCGCAGCCGTAGGGGCTCCGCGGGTAGAACGGCGTCTTCTCGTTCTGCGGCGGCGGCGAGGCGCCGAACATCTCGGAGGAGGACGCCTGGTAGATGCGGGTGTCCTTGAGCCCCAGCTCGCGGATCGCCTCGAGCAGCCGGCACGCGCCGAGCCCGGTCACCTCGCCCGTGTACTCCGGCACCTCGAACGACACGCGGACGTGGCTCTGCGCGCCGAGGTTGTAGATCTCGTCCGGCCGGAGCCTCTTGAGGAGCAGGTTGAGCGAGGACCCGTCGTTGAGGTCGCCGTGGTGCAGGAAGAGGCGGCAGCCCGGCTCGTGGGGGTCCTGGTAGATGTGGTCGATGCGGCTCGTGTTGAACGACGAGGAGCGGCGGATGATGCCGTGGACCTCGTAGCCCTTCGCGAGGAGGAGCTCGGCGAGGTAGCTGCCGTCCTGGCCGGTGATGCCGGTGATCAGCGCCTTCTTCATGCAAGCCCCCTGGTCCCGCGTGCCCGCTCGTGCTTCGACAGGCTCGAGCACGAGCGGGTCAGGAATGGCCGCTCACCCTGAGCCTGTCGAAGGGTGAGCGTCACGTCCGGTTCTTCTCGTACCACTCGATCGTCTCTCGCAGCCCGTCCTCGAACCCGATCTCCGCCTTCCACCCGAACGCGCGCAGCGCCCGCGAGGTGTCGAGCATGCGCCGCGGCTGGCCGTCCGGCTTCGTCGGATCGAAGACCACCGCCCCCTCGAACCGGCACAGCCGGGCGATGAGCGGGACGAGGTCGCGGATCCGGATCTCGAACCCCGCGCCCAGGTTGACCGGGTCCGACCGGTCGTACCGCTCCGCCGCCGCGAGGATGCCCGCCGCCGCGTCGCGCGCGTGCAGGAACTCGCGCGAGGCCGCCCCCGTGCCCCAGACCTCGATCTGCTGCTCGCCGCGCTCGCGCGCCTCGATGCACTTCCGGACGAGCGCCGGGATGACGTGCGAGGAGCGCGGGTCAAAGTTGTCGCGCGGGCCGTACAGGTTCACCGGGAAGAGCACCGACGAGTTGAAGCCGTACTGCTGCCGGTACGCCTCGCTCTGGACGAGCAGCATCTTCTTCGCCAGGCCGTACGGTGCGTTCGTCTCCTCCGGATACCCGTTCCAGAGGTCCTCCTCCCGGAACGGGACCGGGCAGTGCTTCGGGTACGCGCAGATGGTGCCGAGGGCCACGAGCTTCCGGAGGCCGACCTCGCGCCCCACCTCGATGAGCTGCACGCCCATCATGAGGTTCTCGTAGAAGAACCGGCCCGGGTTGTCGCGATTCGCCCCGATGCCGCCGACGCGCGCCGCCAGGTGGAGGACGAGCGTCGGCCGCGCGTCGCGGTAGAGCGCGCGCACCGCGTCGAGCTTCACGAGGTCGTACTCGCGGGAGCGCGGGACGAAGATCTCCCGCGCGCCCCGGGCCCGCAGGCCCTCGACGACGTAGGAGCCGAGGAACCCTGCCCCGCCCGTCACCACCACCCGCTCGGTCGCCCAGTCGATCGCCATGGCCGCCTACTTGCCCCCGCTCGCGAGGACGCCCCGGAAGTACTCGATCGTCTTCCGGAGCCCCGCCTCGAGCGGGACCTTCGGCTCCCAGCCGAGGAGCTCGCGGGCGAGCGTGATGTCCGGCTGCCGCTGCTTCGGGTCATCCGAGGGGAGCGGCCGGAGGACGATCTTCGAGCGCGAGCCCGTGTACTCGAGGATGCGCCTCGCGAACTCGAGGACCGTGGTCTCCGTCGGGTTGCCCACGTTGACCGGCCCCGTCGTGCCCTCCCGGTTCATGAGCCGGACCATGCCCTCGACGAGGTCGTCCACGTAGCAGAAGGACCGCGTCTGCGCGCCGTCGCCGAACACCGTGAGGTCCTCGCCCCGGAGGGCCTGGGCGATGAGGTTCGAGACCACCCGGCCGTCCTCGAGCGCCATGCGCGGGCCGTAGGTGTTGAAGATGCGGATGATGCGGACGTCCACCCCGTTCTGCCGGTGGTAGTCCATCATCAGCGTCTCGGCGACGCGCTTCCCCTCGTCGTAGCAGCTCCGGATGCCGATGGGGTTCACGTGCCCCCAGTACGCCTCGGGCTGCGGGTGCACCTGCGGATCGCCGTACACCTCGGACGTCGAGGCCTGGAGGATGCGCGCCTTCACGCGCTTCGCGAGCCCGAGCATGTGGATCGCCCCGAGCACGCTCGTCTTGATGGTCTTGACCGGGTTGTACTGGTAGTGCACCGGCGAGGCGGGGCAGGCCAGGTTGTAGATCTGGTCCACCTCGAGGAGGATCGGCTGCGTCACGTCGTGGCGGATGAGCTCGAACCGCGGGTCCGAAAGGAACGGCGTGACGTTCGCCTTCTTGCCGGTGAAGAAGTTGTCGAGGCAGAGGACGTCGTGCCCCTCCCGGAGCAGCCGCTCGCAGAGGTGCGAGCCGATGAACCCGGCGCCGCCGGTGACGAGGATTCGCATGGCCCCGGACACTAAGGGCGCGGGGCCGCGCGGGTCAACGGAACGAACGACGTGCAGGCGGGGCCCGAGCGGGACTCAAGGCTCGCCATCCGAGGCGCGGATCGCAGAGGACGAAGTCGGCCCCGCTGGCTGCCAGCCGGGCGAGCAGCGTCGTCAGCTCCGGCCTGTGCGGCTGTGAAGGAATGGCGGAGCTCCAGGACCGTCGCCGCGGCGCGGTCGTTCCAGCGCAGCCGCTCCTCGGGCGAGAGCGCGCGCAGGGAGGCCAGGAGCGTCGGATCGACGACGTCGGCGCGGGGCGGGGATCGACGGGTTCGGCCACGGAGGAATCCTGCCACTTCCTTCACTTCCGCGAGCTCCGTCACACCGCCTTGAACCACCCCGTCTCCGAGGCCAGGGTCGGGCCCTCCGGCTCGGGAGGGCGCGGGGCCGGCAGCGGCTCGCTCCGGACGGGGCGCGCGATGGCGATGAGCGACAGCGGCGCGAACGGCAGCACCCGATCGACGAGCCGGAACAGCGGCGTGAGCAGGTTCAGGACCTTGATCTGGAGGAGCCCGAACGTGCGCCGCTTGAGCAGCTTCCCGTTGAGCCACCAGGCGGGGGTGCCCACGCGGTTGAAGCGGAGGATCTCCTCCGCCTCGAGGCCCGCCTCCGAGAGCGCCGCGCGGAGGGTCGCCTCGGTGTAGCGGCGGCGGTGGCCCAGGACCTCGTCGAGGGTGCCGAACAGGTCCGGCCCGTTGGGGACGAGGACGATCGCCCGGCCGTCCGGCGCGAGCGAGGCGCGGATGTTCCGGAGCGCGCCCACGTCGTCGTCCACGTGCTCGATGACGTTCAGGCAGACGACCGTGTCGAACCCGCCCTCCGGGTGCGGGAAGGTTTGACCCGAGGTGACGTCGGTGAGGGTGACGTCGAGGTACGGCCGGTCGAGCGTGAGGCCGCGGAGCGTCTGGAGGTAGAGCGGGTTGATGTCCGAGGCGACGTAGGCGTCGCGCGGGATGAGCTGGCGCGTGAGGTTGCCCGTGCCGCTGCCGATCTCGAGGACCCGGCTGCCGCAGTACGGCCGGATGGTGTCCGCCATCCAGGTGTTGAAGCGCGGCGCGCGGGCGAGCCGGCCGAGGATCTGCGAGCCGTGCGCGTCCGCGACGTAGACCTTGTCGGAGAGCGCGAAGCGGAGGATCGCCCAGAGCGCGCGGAAGCCGTCGCGCCAGTTGATCTTCTTCCCCTCGTGGTAGGTGCGGCCCGAGTAGCTGATCGGGACCTCGAAGATGCGCGCCTCGCGCTTCGCGAGCTTGATGGTCAGCTCGGGCTCGAGCCGGAAGTCGTTCGAGAAGATCGGGATCGACTTGAGGAGGCTCGTGCGGACCGCCTTGTAGCAGGTCTCCATGTCGGTCAGGTTCACGTTGGTCACCCAGTTGGTGAGGAACGTGAGGAGCCGGTTGCCGAGCTCGTGGCGGAAGAGCAGCGCCCGCCGGACCTCGCCGCCCGCGAACCGCGAGCCGAAGACCGCGTCCGCCTGCTCCTCGACGAAGACCTTCACGATGCGCGCGAGGTCCCTCGGGTGGTACTCGAGGTCCGCGTCGTGGATGACCGTCAGCTCCGCGTTGGCCTCCTCGAGCGCCGTGCGGATGGCCGCGCCCTTGCCGCCGTTCAGGACGTGGCGCAGGAAGACCCACTCGAACTTGCCCTTCTGGCCGTGGCCCTTGAGCTCCACGTCCTGCTCGATGCGCCCCTCCTCGTGCCAGGTGAGCCCGCGGGCCGCCGCGAACCCGCGCAGCACCTCCGCGGTACGGTCGCGCGAGCAGTCGTCGACGACGATGACCTGGACCCGCTCGAGGTGCGAGCAGCCCTCGAGCACCTCGAGGCGCTCGAGCGACTTCGCGATGAGGTACTGCTCGTTGTAGGCGGGGACGAGGATGGAGAGGGAGGTCATGCGGTGCACGTTCTAGCAGAGAAGCCATGAGCGAGGCGGGATGAGCCCTCCAACCAGGCGGGGGTCCTGGCGCCAGGTTCCCCCCTCTTGCTGCTGCAGAGCACCCGTGCGATGCATCCGGGCCGAGCGAGGGTCCATGTGAAGCGTCTCCTTCGGCGGACGATCGAGCTCCTCCCAGGCCGGGTACCGTGGCTGGTCCTCGAGGGGCTTCGAAGGGTCAAATACCCGACGCTGAGGCGTCGACACGCAGCCGAGACGAGGTTGCTCGCCAAGCTGGGGGATCCGCGCTCCGTCCTTTCGGGCCCGTTTGTGAAGGTGAACGTCCTGCCCGATCCCCTCAAAGACCCAGGGCTCAGACAGGCAACATGACAAGCCTTCGCCTCGTGGTCCTGGACGCAAACCCGCCGTGGGTCCGGTCGCTCTTCCTGGCCATGCCGCAAGAGGTGGAGGTCCATTTCCTGCGCGTGTACCACCTGCCGGGCTGCCTTCGTGCCGCTTCCGATCCGGTGCGCGATCTTCTGCGCGGGAGGTGGATCCGGCCCAACGTCCACGAGCGGTGGGTTCCGACTCTGGGATGGCGCCGGTTCTCGCGCTGGACGACGAGCTGGATCGCGGGTCGGGTTCAGGACGTGGTCCGACGGCACGGGCCGGTGGATTGGCTCGTCGTCACGCTTCCCCACTACGCGGACACGGTGAAGCGGCTCGGGATGAGGACCGCGTACTACTCCTACGATCCTTACCAGTTCTACGCATGGTGGACGGACACCATGCGCGAGCGGGAGGACTGGCTCCTCGCCAACTGCGACCTCGTGACCGCGGTGTCGCGACAGCAGGTCGAGGACTTTCGTCCGCGTACGCGTGGGCGGCTGGAGTGGTCGCCGAACGCCACGAGCGAGGAGTTCCTTCGCCAGGTCCGTGAAGCCGGGGGCGCGAAGCCAGCGGAGCTGGCGGCGATCCAGGGGCGGATCGTGGGCTGTGTAGGGCAGGTCGGCTCAGCGTACGACCTCGATCTCGTCGAGGAACTCGCGCGGCGGTTCGCGGACGTGGCCTTCGTCTTCGTCGGGCCGGTCGCCGAGCCAGACCCGACGCAGCGCGCACGGATCGACGGGATCTTCTCCCGCCCGAACGTTCACTGGCTGGGACCGCGCCCTCACGCCGAGCTGCCGTACTACCTCGCACACTTCGATGTGTGCCTGAACCCCCTCCGGGCCGGACCTCACGCCGATCGCCGGTCCCCCCTCCGGCTCTACGACTATCTCACGACCGATCACCCGATCCTGTCGACACCGGTTCGGGAGGCGGAGGGCCACGCGCCGCACGTTCGCGTGGTGAGAGACGCGGACGGCGCCGCCCTGTCCCTGCGGGATCTTCTGGGAACGGAGAAGGCGGAGGCTCTCGACTCCAGGCGCGAGCACATCTCGAGGAACACCTGGACCGTTCGAGCTCGGGAGTACCTGGGCTGCCTCGGCTGGTGGGAGGAAGAGGGCGCGGTCGCGGTGGGCTCTGGACGGCTATAGACCTGCAGTGGGCCCAGCCCCTGGGAGCGGAGCCATGTCAGCGCAGCCCGGAGAGTCGCAGGATACGCAGGCCCGATGGCCCGGCGAGCCGACTGCCCATCGCCTGAGGCCACCCCGGTCGCCCATCGCTAAGGCGCGGTACTACTTCCGGAGATACGGCGCGGTCCATGCGACCTGTGCGCTCCTCGGGAGGTGGCTTCCCGCGCTCTGGCGGATCGCCGGTCCGCTCGTCTCGCGGTCGTACTTACGCCGCTGGCTCCAGAGTCCCGCAACGAAGCGGCTCAATCTCGGGGGGGGGAGCCTCGTCTCGCCTGATTGGCTCTGCGCGGACGTGGACCCGCGCGCGGATGTCTACGTCGATCTGCGAGGCCCGGTAGGCCTCCCCGACGCGTCCGTGGACGAGATCTTCCTCGAGGAGGTCCTCGAGCACGTCGACGCCGTGCAGGGGGCGCTTCTCCTCAGAGAGTGCGCACGGATTCTCCGGCCTGGCGGCCGACTCCGGCTGAGCACGCCGGACCTGCACTACTTCGCGGAGCAGTGTGCGCGCGTGCCCGAAGGGGCGGCGCAGATGAACGACGTGTTCTACGGGCATGGTCACCAGCGCTTGTACGTGCCGGAGGAGATCGCTCGGCTTCTCCGAGAGGCCGGGTTCGTGGCGATCACCCGCTCCTCGTACCGCGACGGTCGATCACCGCTCGCGCGGTTCGACTCGCACGCCGCGAGGTTCGACCACCCACCCGAGATCTCCCAGTACTGGGACGCGCAGAAGCCGTGCTGAGCCGCGGGCACACGCGGGAACGGAGAGCGGTCTGCGTTCCTGGCCCTGGCAGCCTAGCTTCTCTCGCGCATCGCGCGCACGGCGGCGGCGGCGCAGGCTGACCACCGGAACCGGGACGCGCGCTCGAGCCCGCGGGCGACGAGGTCCCTCCGGAGTCGGTCGTCCCGGCGGAGCTCTGCAATCCGCGTGACGACCTCGGACGGGTCATCGGACTCGAGCACCAGGCCCGCGTCACCCACGATCTCCGGAAGAGCGGCGTGCCCGGAGACGATGGCGGGCGTCCCCGCGGCCATCGCCTCCACCGCGGGGATCCCGAACGTCTCGTAGCGTGAGAGGAACAGCAGCGCTATCGAGCCCGAGAGCAGTCGGGGAAGGCCATCCTCGGCGGAGACGTAACCGAGGTGGACTACGTTCGGCAGCTCCCGGGTGGCGCGGAGATAGTCCCGCTCCGTGTGGCCCGCGACCACGATCTCGGTCTCTGGACTCCGTGCGAGAAGCTCCCGGGCGACCGCCAGCACCGCGGGCGCTCCCTTTCGCTCGCAAAGGCCTCCGACGACGACCACGTAGGGCCGCGGCCGGACGGGCCCGCTCGGCGGGCTCCGGCCGGCGGTGAAGAAGGCGTCCTCGACGCCGTTGCCGACCACGGCGATGCGGCGCTCCTCCACTCCCATGAGCGCCGCGATCCGGCGCCGGTAGAACTCCGAGACCGTGAGGATCACGTCGGAGCGACGGAACATCGGGCCCCAGGCCATGCGGAGCCTGCGCCGGGTCGAGCGCGTCTCCGGATTGGAGTACCAGGGCAGCTCGGGATCGAACCAGTTCAGGCAATGGACCGTCGTCGCCAGACGACTCCGGCGAGTGGCGACGAAGACCTCGCTCGGGCTGTAGATCCAGGCCGGGTCTGCGCACCAACCGTCGATGGCCGGCCAGCGCAGGAAGGCCCAGCTCTTCTCCAGGGCGGACCGGTTCCAGGAGATGGCGGTGACGGAGAGCCCTCCGAACGCACTGTGACCAGCGTTCTTGCGGAAGAGATCGAGATCGGCCCGCGTAGCGGCGACCTGCAGCTCGACGCCAGGCACCGTCGCGATCTGCCGGGTCATGTGCAGGATGTGCTTGCCCACGCCGGTGGGGTGGAAAGTCCGATGGACCTGTGCGTACGCGGCGATCCTCATCGATCAGCCGGCCTCCGCCAGTGAGTGCTCAGGACACCAGGACTGATCATCGTGTAGCTCATCGAAGCCCGGCCCGAGGGTCACGCCGGACACTATGAGGCGGCAGCCTCCAGGTCAAACCGCGGGGTTCTCGACGCGAGGTTCGGAGAGGGCGTTCGGCGCCACGCTCGCTGCGCCCACCGCCAGGTCCGGCGACACCGCACGGGAGGACAGGGTGGACGCCGACGCCGCCGTGACCGTAGACTGCACGTCCCGTGCGCGGGCATCGACGTGTACGCCCGGGGGAATCGCATGCGAATACTCGTGCTCGGAGGCGACGGGATGCTCGGCCATCGCCTTCTCCGATCCTGGGCCGGCCGGCATGACCTGGGCGCTTCGTTCCGTCGCGGCGCCTCCGACTACGAGGATCAGAGCTCCACGGGCGCGACCTGCTTCTTCCACGTCGACGCGCGGCATCTGGACGACGTGGCGGCGGTGCTCGCCCGGTTCCGGCCCGAGGTGGTGGTGAACGCGATCGGGATCGTGAAGCAGCGGGTCGCCGCGAAGGACGAGATCCCGTCGATCGAGGTGAACGCCCTCTTCCCGCATCGGCTCGCGGGACTGTGCGCGATCGGCGGAGCGAAGCTGGTTCACATCAGTACCGACTGTGTGTTCTCGGGCACCGAGGGGATGTACGGCGAGCACGACGATCCCAACCCCCTCGAGCTGTACGGTCGGACCAAGCTCCTCGGAGAGGTCGCGTACGGGCACTGCCTCACGCTGCGCGCGTCCATCATCGGGCTGGAGCTCGGTCACAAGGCAGGGTTGGTCGAGTGGTACCTCTCGCAGCGCGGGCCGGTGAAGGGATATCGAAGGGCGATCTTCTCGGGCATCACGACCCGTGAGATGGCCCGCGCGATCGAGGCGCTGCTCGTGGACGCGCCGGATCTGAGCGGCGTCTGGCATCTCGCTTCCGAGCGCATCAGCAAGTACGAGGTACTCCGGCTGCTCACGGAGCGGCTCGGGCGGCGCGACATCGAGCTCCAGCCCGACGACGCTTTTTGCTGCGACCGGAGCCTCGACTCCTCGGCGCTCCAGGCGCGGGTGGAGTACCGCGTCCCACCATGGGAAGCGATGCTCGACGAGCTCGCGAGGGACATCCAGGAAAGGAACGGTCGATGATCCTCCAGGGCAAGCGGGTCCTCATCACGGGGGGGACGGGATCGCTCGGGAAGACGCTCGTTCGGCGCCTACTCACCGGCGAGATGGGGGAGCCGTCGCGGATCATCATCTTCTCCCGCGACGAGGCCAAGCAGCACTACCTGCGCCTCGCCTACCTCCAGCGCACCGTCACCACCGACGAGGTCATCTACGAGAACTTCCGGCGGACGCTGACCTTCCGGATTGGCGACGTCCGCAACTACGCCGACGTGTGCGACGTGATGCGCGAGGCGGACGTCGTCATCAACGCGGCCGCGATGAAGCAGGTCCCCACCTGCGAGTACTTCCCCGAGCAGGCGGTCATGACCAACTGCCAGGGGGCCTACAACGTCGTCCGCGCCATCCGGGATCACGACTATCCCGTCGAGGCGGTGGTCGGGGTGAGCACGGACAAGGCGTGCAAGCCGGTCAACGTGATGGGCATGACGAAGGCGCTGCAGGAGCGCATCTTCACCTCGGCGAACGTCACCTGTCCGAGGACGCGGTTCATCTGCGTCCGGTACGGTAACGTCCTCGCGTCCCGCGGTTCGGTCATCCCGCTCTTCCACGAGCAGATCCAGAAGGGCGGGCCGGTGACGGTCACGGTCCCGAACATGACCAGGTTCCTCCTCAGCCTCGACGTCGCGGTGGACACGGTGTTCGCGGCACTGCGGAACGCGCGCGCGGGGGAGACGTTCATTCCTCGGGCGCCCTCCGCCACGGTCATGAACGTTGCGAAGGTGCTCGTGGGCGACCGGCCCATCCGGATCGAGGTCACCGGCATCCGCCCGGGCGAGAAGCTGGACGAGATCCTGGTCTCCGAGGAGGAGTGCCACCGCACGATCGTGCGCGGGGACTACTACGCGATCCTGCCCATCCTCCCCGAGCTGGTCGTGCACCCCGACCAGAAGGAAGGCCCTGCGCTCCGCAAGGAGTTCAGCTCCGGGGACGACGTGCTCGATCTGGCGGGGACGCGCGAGCTGCTGACGCGGCACAACCTCCTCGTCGGCCAGACGTTGCTCGACTCCGGCCGGGAGCTGCTCGCGTGACCTCTGCCGCTGGCCCGTCGCGACTCAAGGTGATGACCATCGCGGGGACCCGGCCCGAGGTCATCAAGCTGAGCCGGGTCATCGCCGCGCTGGACGCCTGCACGGACCACGTCCTCGTGCACTCCGGGCAGAACTCCGACTACGAGCTCAACGCGATCTTCTTCGAGCAGCTCGGGATCCGTGCGCCGGATCACCACCTTGGCGTGCAGGGCCGGACGCCGGCGGAGGCGATCGCCGACGTCATCCGCAAGTCGGACGAGGTGCTGGAGCGCGAGCGGCCCGACGCGCTCCTCGTGTACGGCGACACCAACACGTGTCTCTGCGTCCTGCCGGCAAAGCGGCGGAAGGTCCCTGTCTTCCACATGGAGGCGGGGAACCGCTGCTTCGACCAGCGCGTGCCCGAGGAGCTCAACCGGAAGGTCGTCGATCACCTGAGCGACATCAACATGCCGCTCACGGAGCACGCGCGGCGGTACCTCCTCGCGGAGGGTATCCGTCCAGAGACGGTCATCCGGATCGGGTCGCCGATGCGCGAGGTGCTGGATCATCATCGTCCCCAGATCGATCGATCCAGTGTTCTTGCATCGCTCGGGCTCGCGGCGGGGCGCTTCTTCCTCGTCAGCGCGCACCGAGAAGAGAACGTGGACCGGCCGGAGTACCTCCGGAGGCTGCTCGATTGTCTGGCGGCGCTCCGGCAGGAGCATGCAATCCCGATCGTCGTCTCCACGCATCCCCGCACGCGGAAGCGGCTGGAGGCGCTCTCGGGCGGTGCGGCGCTCCAGGCGGACGGCGTTTCTTTCCTCAAGCCGTTCGGCTTCCTCGATTACGTCAAGCTCGAGATGTCGGCGCGGTGTGTGCTCTCGGACAGCGGCACCATCACCGAGGAGGCGGCCGTCCTGGGCTTCCCCGCCGTGACGATCCGCGAGGCGCACGAGCGCCCCGAGGGGATGGACGCCGGAGTCCTGGTCATGAGCGGCCTCACGCCCGAGCGCGTGCGAGACGCCGTGCGCCTCGTGACCGCGGAGCCGAGGCGCCCGTGCGACGAGGTCCCCGACTACGCCGACCGGGGCGTCTCCGGCAAGGTCGCGCGGATCATCCTGAGCTACGTCGACTACGTGAACCGGACGGTGTGGCAGAAGGGCATCGGGCATTGAGGTCGGTGACCTGGAGCGTCACGAGCCCTCGTTGGCCCCCAGGCGACCGATCGCGTGCCTAAGGGCTCGGCGCGGGAGGGACCCTGCGATAGGCCACGCACACAACGCCGCGCCGCGAGTACAGCTCCTCGAGCACCACCGCGACGCCCGTCGTCCGCGCGACGTAGCCTGGCAGATCCTCGAACCAATCATGGTGGAAGCGACAGTAATCGCGCGGATAGCGATGGAGATGAAAGGATGGCGTGTGCGTCATCGCGTAGAGAAGGCCTCCCTCATTGAGGAGCCCGAGCATGTTCGCCATCGCGGTGGTCGGGGCGATGACATGCTCGAGCAGTGCGTGGCACACGACGGCGTCGTATCCGCGGCCGATCTCGGGAGGCGCCGGCAGGCACACGTCCCAGCGGAAGTCGGGGGCGTTCATGGGTCGAGCGTCGGTGAGCTCAGGGAACAGATCCACCGTCACGAAGGCTACGGCGGGATACTTCGCCGCCAGGATCGCTTTGGTAGGCCCGTTCTCCGACACAAGGAGGCACCGCCGTCCAAGCCCGTGGTGCTCCCAGAACTGGACAAGCACCCCGTCGAAGTGCCCGGCGAGATTCGGCACCGGGAGTCCTGGAGCAGTCTCGGAATAGCACTGTGAGGCCGTCCTCGAAAACCAGTGCGCTCCGACGGGTTGGAGGCCTGAGCGAGCCATGACGATGTCCCGGGCCCACAGGTACACGGGGCGGAGCGGGTTCAGGGTCTTCCAGTTCACGGGCGATCGCACCACCAGAGTATCCCGCATCTCGCGCCTCGGAGGGAACGACGAGGCTTTCTCGGCGCGCAAGCGTCCGCCGCGGGACGGTCCCGGGCTCAGGGAGAAGAACGGCGGAGCCGCCCGAGTCGGCTCGCGATCTCCTTCGCCGGTGAACCGGGAAGCGCAGCGGCTCGTTCGAGCGCCGCGATCGCTTCCTGGGTGCGACCCACTTGCGCACGGAGTTGCGCCACGTACATCCACAACCGGGCATCATTCGGAGTCGCGACCAGTGCGCCCTCGAGCTCCAGGATGGCCTCGGGCGTACGAGACTGGGCGTGGAGGATCGTCGCGCGGAGGACGTGCCTGGCGGCGACATCGGCGGGAGTCGCAGGTACGATGGCGTTCGTGCGGCGGCGCGCCTCCCCGTAGCGCTTATCCTTGATGTCCCAGGCAACGTGGAACTCGACGAGTCGGGCCGCACCGGGAAGAGCGGCGAGCCCTCGGTCGACCTCCTGGCGCGCGGCGGCCAGGTCGCCTTGGGCGGCGAGGGCGGAGGCGGCGATCCGGTACGCTTCCAGGTCCCGGGGCACGGCGGCCACTCGCTCCCGCGCGACCCTGAGCGCGGTCTCGAGATCGCCGTTGCGGAGCGCGACCTGCGCAAGGGGAAGCGTGGCCCGGTGATCCGCGAACTCCTCCCAGGAGCGGGTGAGCACGAGTTGAGCGTCGGAAGGGCGTTCGCCGGCGAGCGCGGCCCCGAGCGCGAGGAGTCCGTCGGGCGTGTCCCCGGCGACTCGATACAGCACCTCGAGCGAAGGCCAGATCCGGGTCGCCTCGGCCAGCGCTCCGGCGTGGCCGAGCGAGACGGCGAGCCCGTACTCGCGGATCGCCTCTGCGTCGTGCACGCCAGCGAGGCAGCGTCCCGCCGATGCGTGCGGCTCCGGCACCGTTGGCGCGAGCAGCATCGCTCGCCGGAGCCAGGGCAGGGCTTCCCGGCACCGGCCCTCGTCGGCCAAGCGCACGCCGGCGAGCGCATGAGGCAGGAAGTCGGCAGGCCGCTCGGAGACGACCCGCGCCCCCGTCTCGGCGACTCCATCGATCGGGCCGACGCCGAGCGAAGCGAGCCGCGCGTTGGCCCTCCACGAGACGATCTGGTGCGCAAGCCCCACCGCCGAGAAGACGGCGACGATCCCGAGGATTACGACCATCGGTACGCGGACTCGTCCCATCCTCGACGACACGAGCCCGAGCGCGACGGAGAGCGGGACAGCCACTCCCAGGATCTCGGCGGAGAAGTCGAACCCGCACTGGAGGGCGAGGCACAGCACCCCGACGAGGAGCCCCACCTCGCTCAGCGAGGCGGCCCGACGCGCCGCACGGATCCAGATCCAGGCGATCGTGCCGAGCAGGAGGAGGCCGAAAGGGAGGCCCAGGTCGATCAGTACCTGGAGCCACTCGTTCTCCAGGTGGGTGTACGTCACCGCCGCGAGATCGGTCCGATACGCCTGGAAGACGGTGGGGAACGAGCCGCGGCCGATCCCCGTCCAGGCGAACTCGCGCACGAGCCGCACGCCGACCGGCCAGAGCTCCATCTTCAGGCTCGTCGGGCTCGCCCGGAGTGCACCGACCTGCTCGAGCACCGGCGTGAAGGCCAACAGCGCTCCCCCGGCGGTCCCGACGGCGATCGATCCGGAGAGGAGGAGCAGACGGTTGCGTGAGGCCAGGAGGCCACGTCGCCACCCCCAGGCCGCGAAGACCATCGTGCCCAGCGCGAACACGGAGATGCCGGCGCGGGAGATCGACGACACGAGCACCACGACGACGGCGGCGAAGCCGATCGCCCAGGCCGTCCGCGCGCCGCCCTTTGCCTGCATCCCCTGCCCGAGCGCCACGAACCCCGTCAGGTTGAGGAACCCCGCGAGATGGTTCGGATTGACGAAGGGGATGTCGGGGACGAGGACGGGCGTGAAGCCGAGGAGCGCTGCGCCGAGCGTAGAGCACGCCACGAGGACCGCGCTCGCGGCCAGGGCGTTCAACAGCAGCGCCCTCCGGCGGTGCGTGTCCGCGAACGCCGCGGCGACAAAGAACGCGAGCAGGCAGGCGGTCGCCTTCGCGACCTCACGATGCCCAGACGCGACGTCGAGGGCGAGCGGTCGAGCGGCCGGGTACCGCCCGATCTCGCCCAGGGAGAGCTGGAAGATCGAGGCCGCGCCGGGCGAGATCGCATGTGCGGCTGCCGGCACCGGGAGGAGCTGGAAGGTCATCCAGAGCACCACCGCCGCGAGCGCGAGCGTCGAATACGAGACGCCCGCACCAGCGCACAGCGCACACGCGGCGGCGACGCTGGCCAGGGTCAGGACCACGGTCTCCGCCGGCAGATCCACCCCGCCGCGAGCGAGGGGCGTCGCGAGGACCAGCGCGGCGCACAGGTACAGCGCGCAGCGCGACAGGAACGAGTCACGAAAGTGCCCGGGCGGCATCGAGACCATCCTCCCCTCGCCGCCCGGCCGAGGGCAAGTGGCCCGCTCGACACGAACCGGCGGGATCCTCTAGAGTTCTCCGCGACATAACCGCGCGAAGCCGCTCGTGGGATGAGCGCACTCACGGCGCGCGCGCGGGAAAGCCCATTGAATGGCGACCGTCCAGATCTCTCCCACTCCCGGCACGCCCGCGCAGCCCGCTCTCGACGGTCTCGATCTCCACACGCTCTGGAGGACGATCCTCCGCAGGCGCTGGCTCGTCGTTCCGTTCTTCGCGGCGGTCGTCCTCGCCACTGCCGTGTTCACGCTCCGGGAGACGAAGATCTACGACGCGACCTGCACGATCATCATCGACGTGAACGCTCCCCGCGTCCTCGAGAAGGACCAGGTCCAGGACGTCGTGGACACCGGCGCCGGAGGGTACTGGTCGAGCCGGGAGTACTACGAGACGCAGTACAAGGTGATCACCAGCCGGGCGGTCGCGCAGCGCGTCGCGGACCACCTGGCGCTCGGGAAGAACGTCGCGTTCCTCCGGCTCGAGGACGAGCAGCGTCCCGCGCTCGAGGCGGGCACGCTCAAGCGCGACCCGGTGGCCCGGCTCCTGGTGAACGTGAGGGTGGAGCCGGTGAAGGACTCGCGGGTGGTCCGCATCCGGTACGAGGATCCCGATCCCCAGCTCGCGGCGGCGATCGCCAACGCCTTCGCGGATGCGTACATCGCGGAGAGCCTGGCGGTGAAGTCGAGCACCACTCAGAACGCCTCCGAGTGGCTGGAGCAGCAGCTCGAGGATCTCGAGAAGAAGCTCGACGCGAGCGGTAAGGCGCTCTTCGAGTTCAAGCGGGATCACGACATCGTGGCCGCAAGCTGGGAGGACCGCCAGAGCATGGTCTCGCAGCGGCTCACCGCGATCAATGACGCGTTGACCAAGGCGAGGGTCCGCAAGGCCGAGCTCCAGGCGCGGAACCATGCGTACGCGGATCTCTCGCAAAAGGTCCGCGCAGGCGACGTGGCGCTCGACGACATCAGCGCCGTGGGCGGGCCGGAGGCCATTCAGGCGACGAAGATGCGCTTCCTCGAGGCGCGATCGGAGTGCGCGGATCTTCGCGTGAAGTACCTGGAGGACCACCCCAGGCTCGAGGCCTGCGGGAAGAAGCTCGCGCTCGCGCACCAGAGCCTGCAGGACGAGCTCAAGTCCGCCGTCCGCACGGCGGAGCGGGAGTACAGCGAGATCAGCGCGGCCGAGAAGAATCTGCTCCAGCTCCTCAACGAGACCAAGGCGGACGCGTTCAGCCTGAACCAGTACGAGCGGCAGTACGCCGAACTCAGGCGGGTCCACGACAACAACCAGCGGCTCTACGAGCTCGTGATGAAGCGCCTCAAGGACACGGGCGTGGCGGGGATGCTGCAGGTCTCGAACGTCCGGATCCTCGACCGTGCGCAAGCCTCCAGCCGGCCGGTGCGGCCCAGGGCCCGGTCGAACCTCTCCCTGGCAGTGGTGCTCGGATTGATGGGCGCCGTCGCGCTCGCGTTCCTCGTCGAGAAGCTCGACACGAGCATCACCAGCCGGGAGCGGATCGAGGAGCGGCTGGGCATCGCCTTCCTCGGGTTCCTGCCCCGCATGCCACAGGGCAAGGACGGAGCACGCCAGGAGCTCCTGGTCCACGAGCAGCCGAAGTCGGCGGTGGCGGAGTGCGTACGTGCGGTCCGCACCAACCTCCTGTTCATGTCGCCGGACAAGCCGCTGCGCTCGATCCTGGTGACCTCGACGGGGCCGAAGGAGGGGAAGACCACGACGGCGGTCTCGCTCGCCGTGGCGATGACCAGCTCCGGGAGCCGGGTCCTCCTGGTCGACGCCGACATGCGCAAGCCGCGCGTCCACCGGATCTTCGGCCTGGAGAACGAGGCGGGGCTCTCGTCGCTGACCGTGGGCGAGGGAGATCTCGAGCGCACGATCCGTCCATCCGGCATCCCGCACCTGGACGTTCTCTCCTGCGGGCCCGTGCCGCCGAATCCCGCCGAGCTCCTGCACACGGCCGCGTTTCAGCGGATCCTGAAGGAGGTCGCCTCGCGGTACGACCGCGTGATCCTCGACTCTCCTCCGATCGGCGTCGTGGCCGACGCTCTGGTCGTCTCGACGCTGGTCGACGGTGCGCTCATGGTCCTCCGGGCGGGCGCGACGTCGCGCGATCTGGCGGCGCACGGCGCGAAGCAGCTCCGGGACGTGAAGGCCCGGATCCTCGGGGCCGTGCTCAATGACGTCGAACTCGAGGACCAGAAGTACGGACAGTACGCGTCCTACGCGAGCTACGGTCAATCGTACGGAGACGGCAAGCAGGATGACGAGAGCTGATCGGGCCGGCGACTCTCCGCTCATCGACCTCCACCTCCATCGGGACCACGGGGCGATGAAGAAGGGCGAGGCAGGGCGCACGCGCTTGCTGATGGTCCGCTCCGGCGGGTGGGACCAATGGGTGGAGACACTGGCCGACCACCTCGGGCGCCACGGGTTCGTGGTGAGCGTGCTCGTCCCCAACGCGACAGTCGAGCAGCACCGAACATCCGGGGCGTTCTCGATTCAAGGGGGTGTCAGGTCCCGCGGCCTCACCGGCGTGTGGCGGTCGGCGCTGGCGCTCCGCCGACACCTCGCACGTGCCGACCCCGACATCCTCTACGTCGTCGACAGCTGGTCGATCCCCATGGTCTGGCTCGCGACGGCGGGCAAGCTCCGGTGGCCGCGGACCTCCGTGGTCTACCACACGTTCGAGTGGATCGAGCCGGCAGTCCACGGACGAGCGCGATGCCACCTGGAGAAGCTGATGTGCCGTCGCGCGGACCTGGTCGTCAACGTCGACCGGACTCGCGGGCGGGTGCAGCAGCTCGTCTACGGTCTGGCACGCACGCCGCTGTGGGTGAGGAACAGCCTCTCGCGGGACTACCCGGTCCCGGTGCCCAGCTCCGAAGCCCGGCGACGACTGCTCGGTCAGCATCCGCCCGAGGACAGCGTCGCGGTCGTGTGCCCCTCTAGCATGCACCCCGATCGAAGGGGGGTCGAGATCGTTCGCGCGGTGGCGAAGCTTCCACCCAGGTTTCGGCTCGCGGCGATCGCCGGCTCCGGTCCGTACCAGGACGAGTGTGCGCGAGTGGCGGAGGCGTCGGGGGCTTCGGATCGAGTGACCTTCCTGCCGCGGATGTCGTTCCACGAGGCGATGACGTGCGCTGCGAATGCCGACATCGGGCTCGTCCTCCACGACGGCAAGAGCCCAAGCCTCGGGAACTACCTCGCAAACCCCATGCGGCTGTCGATGTTCGCGGCCAGCGGCATCCCCGTGGTTGCCACGGATCTGCCCTCCGTCGCGGAGGAGGTCTACCGGCACGGGTTGGGTGTGTGCTGCGACAGCAGCGAGCCGGGCTCGATCGCGGCGGCCATCGAACGGCTCGAGAGATCGGCGCTCCTGAAGAAGCCCAGGAACGAGACTATCGTGGCGGCGTTCCGGGAGGAGACGTGCTTCGAGCGCCGTGCCGCGGACCTGGAGCACGCCCTCCTCTCGCTCGAAGCCGGCGTCCGCCATGAGTGAGGATGTCGGAATCGAGATGCAGGGGCGGGAGAAGAACCGGCTCTCGTCGTCGGGCTGGGGTTGGCTTCGAACGATCAGCAGATGGACCGGCGTGGACCGTGCGATCGCGCTGAGCGTCCTCGGACGAGGATGGGCGCTCATCGCCAGCCCGGTGTCGCTCCTCCTGATCGGCACGTGCCTGTCGCCGCGCGAGCAAGGCTACTACTACACGTTCTCGAGCGTCCTCGGGCTCAGCGTCTTCTTCGACCTGGCATTCGGGGGCACGATCGGGCTGTTCGCCAGCCATGAGCGGGCGCAGCTGAGCTGGGCAGGAGACGGTTCGCTCGCGGGCGACGCGCGCCCTCTCGGCCGGATGGCGTCGCTGCTGACGCACGGAGCGCGCTGGTACGGTGCGGTGGCGCTCCTGATCGTGCTGGTGATCGTCCCGGTTGGCCTACTCTTCTTCGGGCGTGGCGTGGGACCCATGGACCAGCACCTGAGCTGGCGCTGGCCGTGGCTGTGGGTGGGCGTGGCTACGGCCCTCAGCACCCTCCTCACGCCGGTGTGGGCCATTCACCAGGCCATCGGCTATGTCAGGGAAACCGCCGAGGTACGCCTCACGCAGCAGGTCGGCGGCTCGTTGATCCTGTGGCTGGCGCTGTACATGGGCTGGCGGCTGTACGCAACACCGCTCGTGACCACGTTCGCCGTCGTGTACGGAGCCTGGTGGCTGGCGCACAGGAGACGGCCGCTGCTCAGCGGGCTCATCCGGAACGGTTCCGGACAGCACAGCGTGGGCTGGCGGACCGAGATCTGGCCGCTGCAGTGGCGGATCGCGCTCAGCTGGTTCGGCGTGTGGTTCGTCTTCCAGACGTTCGCGCCCATGCTGCTCTTCCGGCTTCAAGGCCCCGTTCCCGCGGGCCAGATGGGGATGAGCTTGACGGTCTCGCAGGCCCTCTCGCCGCTGGGCGCGGCATGGATCTACACGAAGATGCCGACGATGGGTACGCTGGCTGCCAGGCGCGAGTACCAGGCCCTGGATCGGCTCTTCAGGCGGGCGCTCGTCCAGTCGACGGTACTCACCGTGGCGGGGGGCGCTTCGATCGTCGCCGCGGTGTGGCTTCTGGGCGCCATCCGGCACCCGTTCGCGGACAGACTGCTGCCGGTCGGCCCCGTGGCCTGCCTGGTCGGGGCTGCCATTGGCAATCACGTCGTCATGGCGCTCGCGTCCTACCTCAGAAGCCACAAGCGCGAGCCCCTCGTCGGACTCAGCGTCGCGGCCGGGGCGGCGACCGCCATCGCGATGCTCCTCCTGGCGCGGTATGGCACCGCAGCGGGAATGTCGATCGCGTACCTCGTCGTCGCGGGCGGACTGAACGTGGTCGCGACGTACGTCGTCTTCTCGAGACGGCGAAGGGAGTGGCACGGCGAGCATGCGGAGGCGGGATGCTGACCTCCTCGTTGCTGGCCGACCTGCTCCTCCTCGCGATGGTGCTGGCGATGGGGCTGCACGCCCGGGCTTGCGCTCGACGCGGTCAGTGGTTCTTGCTCGATCCGCTCAATGCGTTCTGGGCCGGCGCCCTCGTGTGCTACGTGTGGCAACCGATCGCCCACTTCGACACGCTGGTCTCGTGGCGAGGGGGGGAGGTCGTCGAGACGACGCTTCTCATGGTGCTGGTGTCCGTCGTCGGCCTGGTCGTGGGGTACGAGAGCCGGATGGGCCACAGGGTCGGCCGAAGCATTCCAGCGATGCCGGCGCGGCTGAGGTTCGATCGTCTGGTCCTCGCGGCATTGGTCCTGATCGCGCTCGGCATCGTCGGCTGGGGCATCTTCGTGGCCTCCGCGGGGAGCTGGTCGGAGTGGATCTCGGTGGGAAGAGGCGGCACCCGGATGGAGAACCTGTCGTCGGCGTATGTCGCTCAGCTCCACAGCCTGCTCCCCGTGGGCGTCGGCTTGCTCCTGTTCAGCGTAGAGTTCCACGGGGTGCGTGGCGGCTGGCGAATGGCGACGTGGCTCGTGGCGGGTACGCAATGGCTGTGGTTCATCTATCTCGGGAGCAGGAGCCGGACGATCTTCTTTGCGCTGCTGATGCTGGCGGCCTACTTCCTGCCGAAGAGACGCAACCCGCCGGTGTGGACCATCCCGGTGATGGCGGCGGCCATGGTCGTCCTGGTGCAGTTCCAGACCACCTATCGCGGGAAGTTCACGAACCTCTCGATCTGGGGCAACCTCGACTATGAGGAGGTCAAGGAGTCCGCTCCACAGTGGCTGGTCTCGGGCGCCAGTCGCTCGGGGGTGAGCGCCGGCGTCGAGTTCAACTGCGCAGCGGCCGTGGTCGAGCTCGTTCCCGAGGTCGTGGACTACAACTATGGGTACACCCACCTCGAGCTGTTCACGCGGCCGATTCCTCGAGCACTGTGGCCGGACAAGATCTACCCGATGTATCGGGCCTATACGCCGCTGTTCCGGGAGGCGAGGCTTTCCACGACGGTGATCCCGTCGGCCAAGGAGTACCTGCTGATGGGGCCTTCCTTCACGTTCGTGGGCCATTGGTACTCGGTGGGAGGCCCGATCGCGCTGGTGATCGCAGCCATCCTGACGGGCGTGATGTTTCGCGGGATCCGGAGCATCTACGACCGACAGCCCGGAAACGAGGGGGACATCGTCCTGTACGCTTCACTCGTGCCGCTCGGCTTCGGGGAGGCCGCGGGCGAGCCGCTCTTCTTCCTCTTCACCTTGCCGTTCACTCTCGGACCGCTACTCCTGGTCCTCTGGTTCTGCCGTGCGCCGGCTCCATCGGTGACGACCTCGAGCCCACCCGCGGAGCCTGCGTGATCGCGCACCAGCAGGAGCCGGCGTTTCGTTCAGTGCACGGATGAGACCTCATGCCCATCGTTGTCGCACACCCAGGCACGCAACACAGCGTCCACGCGGCGCGCGGCCTCCGGCGCGCCGGCCTCCTCGAGTGCCTCTTCACCTCGCTCAGCCTGCGACGTCCCCGATGGCTCGGGCCGGCGCTCCGGTCGCTGGCGCCTTCCGCGCACGCTCGGCTCATGCAGCACCGCGCTCACGGGGACTTCTCGAGCGAGGAGCTCCGGGTGTTCCCCGCCTATCTCGCAGCCGAGCGGCTCGGGCAGCGCTGGGCAAGGGCCGGCACGCGCTCGTTCGCGCGTGCTGCTGGTCGGCTGGCCCTGCGGCGCGGAGCCGGGGCGCTCGCCTTTGACACCAACGCAACGGAGACGTTCCGCGTTCTCGAGGGGCGAGGTCTACCCTGCATCCTCGATCAATCCATCGCGCACCGGCGATGGCGGGAGCGGATGGAGCAGGAGGAGTGCGAGCGGTTCCCAGCATGGGTGCTACCGCAGGAGGGGAGGGTAACGCCGGCCGAGCTCGTAGCCGAGGAGGAGGAGGGACTGGCGCGGGCGGACCTCATCCTCTGCGGCTCGGAATTCTGTGCGTCCACGATGGTTTCGGAGGGTGTCGCGCGCGAGAAGCTTGAAGTGGCCGAATACGGCACTAACACCGATCGCTTCTCACCTGCGCCGGAGCGCATGCACGACAGCGCAGCCGTGCGCCTGCTGTTCGTGGGCTCACTGGTTCTCCGGAAAGGGGTGCCGTACCTGCTCGAGGCCGTCAGGCGTGTCCAGGCGCTTGGAGTGAGGCTCACGGTGGCGGGCCTGCGGCGTGTACGGCAGGAGGCGCTCGTGCCGTACGCGCCGCTCCTAGATGCTCGAGGAACATTGCTGCACGGGCAGATGCCCGATCTGTACCGCTCACACGATCTCTACGTCTTCCCTTCGTTGGTGGAAGGATCGACCTACTCCATCTATGAGGCGCTCGCGAGCGGCCTCCCCGTGATCACGACCCCGAACGCGGGGAGCATCGTCCGGGACGGCGTGGAAGGGCTGATCGTGCCGCCTCGCGACGTGGACGCGCTGGAGGGCGCGATCGAGACCCTCGTCCGAAACCCCGGTCTGCGAGTCGAGATGGGCAAGGCCGCCCGGCGCAGAGCGCTCGAGTATGGCGACTGGCAGCACTACGGTGCACGTCTGGTGAACTCGATTCTCGCGCGGTTCCCATCCGTGTCTCGCAGAACGCGAGGAACCCGGGGATGAGCGATCGACGCCGGGGACAATGGTGACCGCGCCGCTGGCCGTCCTTTTCAGCAGGCTGGGACCCTACCACCACGCCCGGCTCGAGGCGGTGGCGAGGCGCAGGCTGGTCGTCGCGGTGGAGTACTCCTCCGTAGACCACACCTACCAGTGGAACCCCGTGGCGGCCTCGGGCACCTTCCGCGTCCACACGGTGCTCTCTGACGCGGAGGTCGGCGCAGAACCGCTCCGGAAGATGCGGCGAAAGCTGGCCGAGGTGCTCGACGGTGTCGGCCCTGCCGCCGTAGCGATCCCGGGCTGGTCCGCGCCCGCCTCGCTCACAGCCCTCGAGTGGTGCGTGCGGCGCGCCGTTCCCGCGATCGTCATGTCAGAGAGCCAGGTCGTGGACGCAGCCCGCACCCGTGCAGTCGAGCTGATCAAGAGCAGGGTTGTCCGGCTGTTCTCCGCTGGCCTGGTCGGGGGCACGCCGCATCGGAGCTACCTCGAAGCGCTGGGAATGGAGCCGCAACGCGTCTTCGCCGGCTACGACGTGGTCGACAACCTTCACTTCGCAAGCGGAGCGGACGCGGCGCGCCGCAACGAACGGAACCTGCGGCGCAACCTCGGCCTGCCGGCCCGATACTTCCTGGCCTCGAGTCGGTTCGTCCTCAAGAAGAACCTCTCGCGACTTCTGAGGGCCTTCGCGGCTTACCGATCCTTGTGCCGAGGGGCGCCCTGGGGGCTCGTGCTGCTCGGAGACGGGCCGCTCCGGTCGGAGCTCCTTCGCGAGCGAGATGGCCTCGGTCTCGCCGCGGACGTCTTCCTGCCGGGCTTCAAGCAGTACGAGGAGCTGCCGAGCTACTACGGCCTTGCGCAGGCGTTCGTCCATGCGAGCACCGTGGAGCAGTGGGGCCTGGTCGTGAACGAGGCCATGGCGTCAGGGCTGCCGGTGCTCGTGTCGAGCGCCTGCGGTTGCGCGCCCGACCTCGTCCGAGAGGGGGTGAACGGCCACGTGTTCGATCCGCGTGATCCCGAGAAGCTGGCTCGGCTCCTCGCGACGATCTCGTCGAACGAGGTAGACCTGGCAGCGATGGGACGCGCGAGCAGGGAGATCGTCGCCGGCTGGGCGCCTGCGCGGTTCGCCGAAGGCCTCGATGCAGCCGCGGCCGCTGCGATCGATCACTCACCGCCGCGAGCCACTCTGCTCGATCGGCTCATCCTCAGGGGGCTCGCGCACCGATGAGGCTCGCCGCGCTGACGGGTTCGTTGAGCCGCCTCGCGGGCGGTACGTTCACGAGCATCCGCCGCCCGCTGCAGGAGATGGTCCGGCAGTTCGGCACAGAGCTCCGTGTCTTCGGTATCCAGGATCGGTTCACGACCGAAGATCTCCCGCGCTGGAGCCCGCTGGAGGCGCGCGCGTTTCCGATCCGCGGACTGCGGGCGTTCGGATGGGCGCCAGAGATGGCGCCTGCGGTGGTGCAGTTCCGTCCGGAGGTCATTCAGGTGCACGGGATCTGGATGCACTTCTCGGTGGTGAACTCGAACGTCCATCGTCGGTTCGGCACGCCATACGTGGTTCACCTGCATGGCATGCTGGACCCGTGGGCGGTGCGTGGATCTTCCATAAAGAAGAGGTTCGCCGGGTGGCTGTACGAGAACCGACATCTCCGGGAGGCGGGCTGTCTGCGCGCGCTCTGCGAGCCCGAGGTCCGCGCCATTCGCGCGTACGGGCTTGAGGGCCGCGTGTGCCTGGTCCCAAACGGCATCGACCTCCCCAGCGAAAGTCCCGCCGGCCCGGCTCCCTGGCGAGCGGTTGTCGAGCCGGGCAAGAAGGTTCTCCTGTTCCTCGGACGCATTCACGCGAAGAAGGGGCTCCCGAACCTGCTCCGTGCCTGGTCGGCGCTGAAGGCGGCCGGGCTCTCGCTCGCCAAGGACTGGCACCTCGTGATCGCGGGCTGGGATACGACGGATCACCAGCCAGAGCTGCAACGGCTCGTCCACGAGCTGCACTTGGAGCACGAGGTCACCTTCCTCGGCCCGCTGTTCGAGGAGGCGAAGGAGGAGGCGTACCGCAACGCTGCGGCGGTCGTGCTCCCGTCGTGGAGCGAGGGCCTGCCGATCTCCATCCTGGAAGCCTGGGCCTACCGGCTCCCGGTGATGATGACGCCGCACTGCAACCTGCCGGAGGGCTTCGCGGTGCGCGCCGCGATCCGCGTGGAGACGGAGCCCGGATCGATCGAGGAAGGGCTCCGGGAGCTCGTCGGTATGAGGGACGGGGAGCGCTCCGCAATGGGATCGAGAGGGAGAGCGCTCGTCCACGAGCGGTTCCGGTGGGACGTCATCGCGCGCCAGCTCCACTCCGTGAACTCCTGGGTGCTCGGCGGTGGAGCGCCCCCGGAGTGCGTGCTCTGAACGCTCCGTGCGGAGCGCGGGCGCGACGGCCCGACCTGGCGAGGGCCTCCAGCGCTGGGCTACCATGTCGCCCTCTTCGTCCCTGCCGCCCTGCCCAGCATCGGAAGGAGTGCTGCACGTGACCGCCGAAGCGCCCGCGTTCCCGCTTCCCATCACCGCGATCATCCTCACGAAGAACGAGATGCGGAACCTGCCCGCTTGCCTCGAGAGCGTGAAAGGGCGCGTCGCTTCGATCGTCGTCGTGGACTCGGGCTCCACGGACGGGACCATCGAGCTGGCGAAGACGGCCGGGGCGACCGTCCTCCACCGCCCCTGGACGAGCTACGGAGATCAGTTTCAGTGGGCGCTCGACAATGCACCGATCTCGACGCCCTGGGTCTTGTGCGTCGACGCCGACGAGCGGTGGACGGCGGAGGGGTTCGAGGTCCTCGCACGGACGATCCACGAGCCCGGTGTGGACGGCGTCAACGTGCGGATGCGCATCTACTTCATGGGCCGGTTCCTACGCCATGGAGGGCTGTACCCGAACCTCTTCCTTCGCGTGTTCCGTCGCGAGGTCGCCCGGATGGAACAGCGATGGATGGATCCGCACGTGACCGTCGCAGGCAAGGTGGTGTCGCCCGGCATCGACGTGATCGAGGCGAACTATGACCGCCAGGCGAACATCGGGATCTGGACGACCAAGCACAACACCTTCTCCACGTTCGAGGCGGTCGACACGATCGTGCGACGCTGGAGACTGCGAGAGGTTCCATCCAGCGGAAGCCTCCGCGGGGACAGCACGCAGCGCAGGCGCTGGCTGAAAGAACACGTGTACCTGCGCGCGCCGCTCTTCGTCCGGCCGTTCCTCTACTTCGCGTACCGCTACTTCCTGAAGCTCGGGTTCCTGGATGGCATCCCGGGCTTCGTCTTCCATGTCCTCCAGGGCTTCTGGTACCGGTTCCTCGTCGACGTGAAGGTCTGGCAGATGGAGTCGCTGGCCCGCGTCTCGGGGCGGTCGATCGGCGAGGTCATCAAGGACTCCTACGGGATCGAGCCATGACGCCCACTCCCGGGCCCGGCCGCGCCGAGGTCCGCCTCGCCGCCTTCCAGAACGCCTGGTACGATCCCGGCCGCGGGGCGTTCCTGCGCGCGCTGTGGATGCTGGCGAACGCCGCGTTCCTCCTCACCTGGTTCCCCTGGCCGTCCCCGCTCAAGCGCGGGCTGCTCCGGCTCTTCGGTGCCCGTGTCGGGAAGGGCGTCGTCGTGAAGCCTCGCCTGAACGTGAAGTATCCGTGGCACCTCACGGTGGGTGATCACAGCTGGCTCGGCGAGGGCGTCTGGATCGACTCGCTCGCCGCGGTGCGCATCGGCGCGAACGTGTGCCTCTCGCAGGGCGTGATGATCGAGACCGGCAACCACGACTGGTCGCGGCCCATGTTCGATCTGGTCGTGAAGGAGGTCGTCGTCGAGGACGGGGCGTGGGCGGCGGTCGGCGCGCTCCTCCTGCCGGGCGCGCGGCTCGCGTCGCACGCGGTCCTGGGCGCGGGGTCGGTCCTCTCCGGCGACACGGAGGCGTACGGGGTCTACGTGGGCGTGCCGGCGGTGAAGGTGCGGGAGCGGGTGATCCGGGAGCGGGAGTGACGTTCGCCCTTCGACTCCGGCCCGCTACGCGGGCCTACGCTCAGGGCGAACGGACCTTCATGCGGGCGGGCTCGCGGGGCGAACGGACTCTCATCCGGGCGGGGGGGTACGACCGATGAAGGTCCTCCTCCTCAACCAGTTCTTCCATCCGGACCTCGCCGCGACGGCCCAGCTCGCGACGGACCTCGCGGAGGATCTCGTGGAGGCCGGGTTCGAGGTCACGGCGCTCGCCGCCCGCGGGGCTTACATGGGCGGTGGCCGGCTCGCGGCCACGGAGACCTACCGCGGCATCCGCATCGAGCGCGTGCGCTGCACCTCGCTCGGGAAGGCCTCCATCGGCCGTCGGCTCCTCGACTACGGCTCCTTCTTCGCGGCGGCGATGGCGCGGGTGCTGACGGGACCGCGGCACGACGTGGTGGTGGCGATGTCGACGCCGCCGCTCGTGGCTGCGATCGCGGCGCTCGCGAGGAGCGGCCCGCGACCGCTCGCCCTTCGACAGGCTCAGGGCGAGCGGACTGGAGCGGACTGGCGGAGCTCGGCGGGACAGGCTCAGGGCGAGCGGACGGGAGCGGACTGGCGGAGCTCGGCAGGACAGGCTCAGGGCGAGCGGACGGGAGCGGAGCCGCGGAGCAGGACAGGCACCCGCTTCGTCTACTGGCTCCAGGACGTCTACCCGGAGCTCGCGGTGGAGTTCGGCCTGTTCGGTGAACGTTCCCTGGCGGCGCGTCTCTTCAACGCGGCTTCCCGGTGGACGCTGCGTCGCGCGGACGCGGTCGTGGTCCTCGGGGACGCCATGGGCGAACGTGTCCGCGCGAAGGGCGTCTCTGCTGCGCGGGTCCACGTCCTCCCGAACTGGGCCGACGGCGCGGCGGTGTGCCCGGCGCCGGGCGAGGCCGACGAGTTCCTGCGCGCGAACGGCCTTCAGGGCAAACGGGTCGTGCTCTACTCGGGGAACATGGGGCGCGCCCACGATCTCTCGACCATCCTCGCAGCGGCGCGCCTCCTCCGGAGTCGACGGGAGATCGCCTTCGTCTTCGTGGGAGACGGCGCGAAGCGAGGCGAGATCGAGGCGGCGGCGCGGGAGCTTCCCTCGATCCACCTCCTCCCCTACCAACCGCGCGAACGGCTCGCCGCCTCGCTCTCCGCGGGCGAGGTGCACCTGGTCACGCAGGAGCCGTTCACGGTCGGTCTGGTCGAGCCGAGCAAGCTCTACGGGGCCATGGCGGCGGGTAGGCCCGTGCTGTACATCGGCCCACCCGAGACCGAGGCGGCGCGCACGGTCGAGCGCGAGGGCATCGGCGCGGTGTTCTCGAACGGCGACGCAGCGGGGGCAGCGGCAGCCATCGATGCCCTGCTGGCGCGGTCCGCGGAGTTCGGCGCCCGCGCCCGCACCGCGTTCCTCGCGCGCTACGATCGGCGCCTGCGCACTGCCCAGTTCGCGGGCCTTCTCCGCTCGGTAAGCTGAGATTTGCTCCCGGTGTGGGTACGCCAGCGGTGAAGCTGTCGTGCCCGAGCGCACATCAGTGACCTTGACTCCGTCCGGCGGTCTGCGAGAGTCGTGGGATCACGCCTTGCAGTATGCGGCGTTCGACCTCGGGGGAGGGGCAACATGCAGGTGGCACCGGGCATCCGTCGTCACGCCGGCGCGCCTGAACCATCGACCCGGGGTGAAGCAACACCTGGGTCAGGACGGCCAGCATGAGGACAGCTGGTGTTGCGTTCGTGACCGCGACGGCCGCGGCGGCGGTGCTGACGCCCGTCGTCCGGGGGTTGGCGCGGCGCTGGGGCCTGTACGATCACGCGCTCAGCTCGCGCAAGCTCCACGGCAAGCCGGTGCCGCGGCTGGGCGGCGTCGCCATCGTCGTCGCGTTCTTCGTCCCGATCGTGGCGCTCTACTTCGTGGACAGCGAGGTGGGCGGCCAGCTCTGGGGGCAGCCGCGGCAGGCGATGGGCCTGTTCATCGGCGGCGGGATCATCGCCGCCCTGGGGATCGTGGACGATCTCCGGGGCACGGGGGCGCGCTCCAAGTTCCTCGTCCAGTTCGGCGTCGGCGCGCTCATGTACGCCTTCGGGTTCCGGATCGGGGAGATCGCGAACCCGTTCGGCGATCCGTTCGTGCTCGGCGTCTTCTCGCTGCCGTTCACGATGCTCTGGATCGCGGGCGTCGTGAACGCGATGAACCTCATCGACGGGCTCGACGGGCTCGCCGGCGGGGTGGCGCTCATCGCGGTCGCGAGCACGTTCGCGGTGGCGGTGCTCCGGGTCGAGCCGCTCATGATGCTCTTCACCGCGGCGCTGGCGGGCGCGGTGCTCGGCTTCCTCTTCTACAACTTCAACCCGGCGACCATCTTCATGGGTGACACGGGGTCCATGTTCCTGGGGTTCGTCCTCGCGACGACGGCGATCCAGACGAACCAGAAGCACTCGACGGCGGTGGCGCTCGTCGTCCCCATCGTCGCCCTGGGCCTCCCCATCGCCGACACGCTCCTCGCCATCCTGCGCCGCGCGGTGCGCGGCGCGCCGCTCTTCTCGGCGGACCGGGGGCACATCCACCACCGGCTGCTCGGGCTCGGCCTCTCGCACCGGCAGGCGGTGCTGGTGCTCTACGCCGGGTGCGCCGCCCTCGGCGGCGTCGCGGTGGCGCTCCGGTTCGCGACCCCGCGCCAGGCGCACTGGGTCCTCGCGGCGCTGGTCGCCGCGGCGGTCCTGGCCCTGTGGAAGCTCGGCTACCTGCGCTGGAGCAGCGCGGAGCGCATCTTCCAGGAGCGCCGGCGCAACTCCGAGATGCGCGGCGCGGTCCGCCGGGTGGCGACGGTCCTCCGCACGGCGCAGACGAAGCACGAGATCCTCTCCGCGCTCAACCTCGGCGCCCAGGCGGTGGGCGCCTCGCGGGCCGCGCTCCGCGACGCCGATCGGGCGGAGGCCGCGGCGCACGGGTTCGACGGCGGCGAGGCCGCGATCGAGGAGAAGGTGATCGGGCGGTTCAGCCTCATGGGCGAGCGGCCGGGCGCGAAGAGCCTCGTCCTCACCTGGGACGACGGGCGCTCGGAGGTGGACCGGGACACGGAGCTCGCGGTGGAGACGCTCTGCGAGCACCTGTCGGCGGCGCTCGATCGCGTGGCGGTCAGCGAGACGCTGCGGATCCCGATGCAGCCGACGGGCTCGGCGTAGAGGCTGATCCCGTCACCGCTCGTGCTTCGTCCTTCGACTCCGGCCCCGCTTCGCGGGGCCTACGCTCAGGAGGCTCAGCACGAGCGGCCCATCGGGAGCGCGGGTACGGGCTCCGATCACCGCTCACCCTTCGACAGGCTCAGGGTGAGCGGCCGGTCTCCTCTACCGCGCGTCGGGCCAGACGATCACGGTCAGGAAGAACGCGCTGCCGTCCTTCTCGCCGCTCACCTGGTGCACGATCCGCTGGCCGCGCTCGACGGTCAGCTTGTTGTGCGTCTTGTGGTTGAGGAGCGTGACGAGGAACGTGACCCTGTTCGGCCCCTCGTCCTTGAGCTGGAGCGAGACGTCGTCGCCGTCGGGGAGCTTGAAGAACTCGATCTTCCCCTTCGCCATCGTCCGCTTCTCGTCCGTCTCCTGCGTCCACTGGACGTAGGCGAGCGCGGAGAGCTGCTTCTTGAGCACGAGCAGCGAGTCGTCCATCTTCGCGGGCCCGCTCTTCGAGCCCTTGATGATCCGGATGTGGACCGGCACGTCCGCGCGCGCGGCGGCGGGAGCGGAAACGATTCCGATGGCGAGGGCACAGGCGAAGGCGATCCGGCGGGTCATGTCGAACCAGGCCTCCTGGGCGGGCGCGGGCTACGAACCTTTGTCGTCTTCGAGCGCGATCAGCACGATGGGACCGTCCGGCGTCTGGATGACGGTGCTCCCGCTGCCGGACAGCTCGATCTCCATCGAGAGGAGCCGCTCGGGCTCCGTGACGACGTGCTCGCCACGGTACATGAAGCTCCCGACGGCCGCCAGAACGGCGGCGGCGACCAGGGCGGGGACGGCGATCCTCCACCGCTCCCGCAGGGAGTCGAGCAGCGACCGGCGGTCCGTGCGCTGGGACGCGCGCGGCGATCGGTGCCCGACCCGGGCCATGACCTGGTCCACGAACGGCGCGAAGTCCCGCGCGTTGGCCCGGGCGAGGAGCGCCTCGGCCACGAGGCCGTCGGTGACCGCGAAGCTCGCGGAGAGGGCGCGGCAGGAGGCACAGGTCTCGAGGTGCGCCGCGAGCGCGCGCGCGTCCTCGGCGGGCAGCTCGCCCGGCCGGGACCCGATCATCGGCGCGATGCGGACACAGGACGTCATCTCCTACTCCTCGACCTTTCCTTCGGTGGTGCGTCGTTCGAGCTCGGCGCCGGCCGGGGCGCGGTGGGGCACCCCCGCGTACCCGCGGAGCGCCGCCTGCATCTTCTTCCGCGCGTGAAACAGGCGGCTCATCACCGTCCCCTTGTGGATCCCGAGCCGGACCGCGAGCTCCTCGTAGGAGAGGCCCTCGATTTCCCGGAGCACCAGGATCGTGCGGTGCTTCTCGGGCAGCGTGGCGAGCGCCGCCTCCATCTTCGCCGCGAGCTCGTGGCGGAGCAGCGTCTCGCGCGGATCGCTGCCGAGCGAGGTCGAGAGGATGCCCTCCCCCGCGTCCTCGAGATCGGCCTCCTGCACGTCGTCGACCTGGTCGCGCTGGGTGACCCGCTCCTTGCGGACGTTGTCGATCGCCACGTGCGTCGCGATCCGGAAGACCCACGTGCCGAACGCCGACTCGCCCTTGAAGCCGTCGAGGCCTCGGTGGACGCGCACGAAGACGTCCTGGGCGACGTCCCAGGCCAGATCCGCGTCCTTCACGATGCCCAGCGCCAAGGCGTAGACCTTCCTCTGGTAGCGGACGACCAGCGCGCGGAACCCCTCCGCGTCGCCCGACCTCGCCCGCTGCACGAGGGCGAGGTCCTCGTCTTCCACCGTCGAGACGTCCTGTCGGGTCCGGAAATTCACGCAGGTAGTGCGCCAAGGTAGCACGCCCCGTGCGTTTCCCGGAGGGGCGGCGCGACCCCCGGGATGCCCCAGGGGCGTCGCCCGGCAAGCGGCGCGCCAAACGCCCACCGGCCTCGAGGGACCCGTAGGGGGTGGAGCGGATCGAGCCTGGTCCTGGACCTGGACCAGGGCCGGCTCCTGGATCAAGGTCCTAGCACCATGAACCGGCAGCCGAACGGGGTGCGGGCGTGAGAGTCGCGGTCACCGGCGCGAACGGGCTCCTCGGCGGCGAGGCGGTGGCCCAGCTCCTCGCGGCCCCCGAGGCCCACGCGGTGCTCGCGATCGGGCGGGGCAAGAGCCGGCTCCCGGCGGACGCGTACCGGTGGGCCTCCGCCGACCTCGCCCACGCCGGCGAGACCGCGGCCGCGCTCCTCGCGTTCCGGCCGGACGCCGTGCTCCACGCGGGGGCGCTCACCGACGTCGACGCCTGCGAGGCCGATCCGGATC
>JAEYOU010000176.1 GCA_023411405.1 Pseudomonadota bacterium
GAGCTGGGCGATCTTCCTCGCCGCCTGCTCGGGGGTGAGCCCGGCGCGGGCCGGCGCGAGCGACGGGGCGGAACCCCCGACGCCCCCCGCCTGCCGCGACGGGAGCTCGGCCGCGGACAGCGCGAGCAGCGCCCCCAGGCGGGACGCGGGCGGGACGCCGGCGGTCTTCTGCAGGAACGCGGCGATCTCCCGGAGGTCGCTGGCCACGAGCGCGAACGAACGCTTCTCCGCCTCGAAGCGGTGGAGCTGCGCCGCACCCTGGAAGTCGCGCACCAGCCGGTAGGTGATCTTGTCGGTGCCGACGAGCGTGAGCCCGGCGCGGAGCGAGCCCCCCGCCGCCGTACCCGAGGGGCGCGGCAGCGCGTCGGCGTCCCGCGGATCGGGATAGAAGAGCGCCTCGAGCAGCCTGCGGAGGGCGGCGCCATCCGCGGCGATCACGTTGTAGCCGGGGCGGAGCGTGGCACGGCCTCCGGCCGGTGCCACGCCACGGATGCCCTGGGCTGCGAACTCGAGCAGGATCACGCCTGGAGCGGGATGTTACCGCTCCGGACCGCACCAGGGGAACCGATATCCCGCTCCCGCCGTGAAGGTCAGGCCTGCGGCGCCGGAGCTGCGGCGGCCTCGGCGGCGCCACCCTCCGCCTGGTGGAGGCGGGCGGCCTTGCCCTGCAGCTCGCGCAGGTAGTAGAGCCGAGACCTGCGCACCTGGCCGTGGCTCACGACCTCGATGTGATCGATGCGCGGGCTGTGGACCGGGAACATGCGCTCGACACCCACCCCGTAGCTCACCTTGCGAACGGTGAACATCGAGGAGCCGGGCTGGCCCTTCCGGTACGCGATCACCACACCCTCGAAGACCTGGATGCGCTCCTTGTCGCCTTCGCGGATCTTCGTGTGGACCCGGACAGTGTCGCCCGACCGCATGACCGGGAGGTCCTTCCGGGAGTACTTCGCCTCGATGTCGGCAATCGCCTTGCGCAGCATGACTGGCTCCTTTTACAGCTCGTCGTCCCCGGCGTCGAGGAGCCGGAGATCGGATTCCGTGAGCCGGAGCCTCTCGAAGAGGTCCGGCCTTCGCGCCCGCGTCGCCCGCAGCGACTCGCGCCGCCGCCAGCGATCGATGCGCTTGTGATCGCCGGAGAGGAGGATCTCCGGGACCTTCATCCCGCGGTACTCGGGGGGCCGCGTGTAGTGGGGGTGCTCGAGCAGCGGTTCGCCGTCGCTCGAGAAGCTCTCGGCGCCCGCCGAGGCCAGGTTGCCCAGCACGCCCGGCACCATCCGCGCGGCGGCGTCGACGACGCAGAGCGCCGCCAGCTCACCGCCCGTGAGCACGAAGTCCCCGAGGGAGACCTCCATGTCGACCGCCGCGCGCACCCGCTCGTCCACTCCTTCGTACCTGCCGCACACCAGGATGAGCCTTCCGTGTCCGGCGAACCGCCGCGCCAGGGGCTGATCCAGCCGCTGGCCACCCGGCCCGAGCAGCACCGCCCAGGCCCCCGGCAGCCGCGCCCGCGAGGCCTCGATCGCCTCGATGAGCGGCTCCGGCTTCATCACCATCCCGGCGCCCCCGCCGTAGGGAGCGTCGTCGGCGACGCGGTGCCTGCCGGCGGCGTGCGCGCGGATGTCTGTCACCCGCGCCTCGAGGAGCCCGCTCTCCCGCGCCTTCCCGAGGATGCTCTCCCCGAGGTACCCGGTGCACGTGCCCGGGAACAGCGTCAGGATGTCGACCTCGAGCCTTGCCGCCACGAAAGTCCCTTCCCGGCCTCCTCCCTCTACCCTCACGGATCCAGGAGGCCCTCGGGCGGATCGACCACGATCCGCCCCGCCGCCCGATCCACCTCCACGTACGGCGCGAGCGGCACCAGCCGCTCGCCCGCGGGCCCCACCACCACGAGCACGTCCACCGCGCCCGTCTCGTAGAGCCCCGTCACCTTGCCGATCTCCGCGCCCGCCACCGTCACCACCGGCAGGCCCTCGAGATCGGCCCAGTAATACTTCCCTTCACCCGCATCCCCGAGGTCCTCGCGGAGCGCCCACACGACCGCGCCCACCCAGGCCTCGGCGGCGGTCCGGTCCGAGATGCCCTCGACCGCGACCACCCACAGCTTTCCTTGCGGCCTCGCCGCGCGCACGCGACGGAGCGCCGGGTCTTGCCCTTCCCTCGCCAGCCCGACCTGCTGCAGCGAGCCGAGCGACCCCTCCGACCCCGCCACCCCCAGCAGGCCTTCGAGGCCCACGGCCCGGACGACCTTGCCGATCCGGACCAGCCCCACGGCGCTAGTCGAGGATGTCGAGCACCACCCGCCGCCCTTCGCGGCGGGCGGCCAGGTCGAGCAGCGTCCGGAGCGCCTTGGCGGTCTTGCCGCCACGCCCGATGACGCGGCCCAGGTCGTCCTCCCCCACCGAGAGCTCGAGCACGGTCGAGCGGTCCCGCTCGATCGCGTCGACCTTCACGGCGTCCCGGTCCTCCACGAGCTCCCGGGCCAACCAGAGGACGAGGTCACGCACGACGCGCTCCCTAGGCCTTCGCCTTGGGCGCGGCCGCCGCGGCCGGCTGGGCCTTCGCGGCCCGCTTCAAGATCATCGCCACCGTCGGGCTCGGGCGCGCACCGACCTTGAGCCAGTGCGCGATCCGCTCTGCCTTGAGCTCGATGCGCTCGGGCTTCTGGGTCGGGTCGTAGAGGCCCACGTCCTCGAGGTACCGGCCATCCCGCGGCTTGCGCGAGTCGGTCGCCACCACGTGGTAGAAGGGCGCCTTGTGCGTGCCGGCGCGCGAGAGCCGAAGAACCACTGCCATGTGTTCGCCTCCTGGCGGTCCGGCTACCCGGCCGCGGCCTTCTTGGACTTCTTCTCGGAGTTGGCCGCCTCGGCCTTCTCGGTCTTCTTGGCCTTCTTGCCCTTCGCCGGGGTCTCCTCGGGGGCGGCGGCCTGCGTCCGCTCCACGAGCTCGATGACGGCCATCTCGGCGTTGTCGCCCACCCGGCGCCCCACCCGCACGATGCGGGTGTAGCCGCCGGCGCGCTCGGCGAAGCGCGGGCCGAGGGTCGCGAAGAGCTTGTTCAGCACCTCCACGTCCCGGATCTCGACGTTCGCCTGCCGCCGGGCGTGCGGAGAGGCCTTCTTCGCGAGCGTGATGAGCTTCTCGGAGAAGCGCTTCAGCTCCTTGGCCTTGGGCGTGGTGGTGACGATCCGCTCGTGGCGGAAGAGGCTCGTCGCCATGTTCTTGAGCATGGCCGTGCGGTGCTCGGTGGTGCGATCGAGCCGGCGGCCGACGATGCGGTGCTTCATCTCGTTCTCCTCATGAACCGGGCCGGTCCTGAGCCCGGCGAAGGACCCCGACCGCCTTACGCCTTGGGCGCGCCCTGGGGCTGCGACTTGGGCGGCCAGTTCTCGAGCTTCATGCCGAGGGAGAGGCCCATCTCGGCCAGGATCTCCTTGATCTCCTTCAGCGACTTCCGGCCGAAGTTCTTCGTCTTGAGCATCTCGGCCTCGGTCTTGAGGACGAGATCGCCGATCGTCTTGATGTTCGCGTTCTGGAGGCAGTTCGCGCTGCGGACCGAGAGCTCGAGCTCGTCCACCGAGCGGAAGAGGTTCTCGTTCAGCTTCTGCTCCTCGACCGGCTTCACCTCCTCGGCGGGCTCCTCGGCCTCGTCGAAGTTGATGAAGATGGAGAGCTGCTCGCGGACGATCTTCGCCGCGTACGCGACGGCGTCGTTCGGGCCCACCGAGCCGTCGGTCCAGACCTCGAGCGAGAGCCGGTCGTAGTCGGTCTGCTGGCCGACGCGGGCGTTCGTGACCTGGTAGTTGACCTTGCGGATCGGGCTGAAGAGCGCGTCGATCGGGATGGTACCGATGGGCGAGCCGGGCACCTTGTTCTTCTCCGCCGGGACGTAGCCGCGGCCGCGGCGGGCGGTGAGCTCCATCCGGACCCGGCCGCCCTCGCTGATGGTGAAGAGGTGGTGACCGGGGTTCAGGATCTCGACCTGGCCGTCCGACTGGATGTCGCCGGCCTTGATCTCGCGGGGGCCGTCCGCCTCGATCCGGAGGGTCTTCACCTCGTTGGTGTGGATCTGGAGGAGGACTTCCTTGAGGTTGAGGATGATGTCGGTGACGTCCTCGGCGACCTCGGGGATCGTCATGAACTCGTGCTCCACCCCCTCGGTCTTGACCGAGGTGATGGCGGCGCCCTGCAGGCTGGAGAGCAGCACGCGGCGCAGCGAGTTGCCGAGGGTGATCCCGAAGCCGCGCTCCAGCGGCTCGGCGATGAACTTGCCGTAGGTGTTGGAGAGGCTCTCCTGGTCCACGACCAGGCCGCGGGGCTTGATGAGGTCCCGCCAGTTCTTGGTGACGATCGAATCGACTGCCATGGGCTGTCTCCTTGGGCCGCCGTCCCCTCCCCCGCGCGCTCAGCCAAGCGCCGGGGGACCCGTGGGACGCACGACCTCCGCAAAGGAACGGACGGGCCGTGGTGCTGCGGCCCGTCCGCGGGGAACGGCTACTTCGAGTAGAGCTCGACGATGAGCTGCTCCTGGATGGGCATCGTGATGTCCTCGCGCGTCGGCGAGGTCTTCACGGTCCCCTTGAAGCCGCCCTTGTCCAGCTCGAGCCACGCGGGGACGCCGCGGCGGTCCACCGCCTCGAGCGCCTCCGTGATCCGGACGACCTTCTTCGACCGATCCTTGAGCTCCACCTTGTCGCCGGCGCGGCAGAGGTAGCTCGGGATGTTCACCTTGCGGCCGTTCACCTTGAAGTGCCCGTGGCGCACGAGCTGGCGCGCCTCGTTGCGGGTGTCGGCGAAGCCGAGCCGGAAGACCACGTTGTCGAGCCTGAGCTCCAGCGTCTGGAGCAGGTTCTCGCCGGTCTTCCCCTTGGCAGCGGCGGCGTCCTGGTAGGCGTGCCGGAAGCCCGCCTCGAGCACCCCGTACATCCGCTTCACCTTCTGCTTCTCGCGGAGCTGCACGCCGTACTCGGAGAACTTCGTCCGGCCCTGGCCGTGCTGGCCCGGCGGATACGGGCGGCGCTCGATGGCGCACTTGTCGGTGTAGCACCGATCGCCCTTCAGATACATCTTGAGGTTCTCGCGACGGCAGAGCCGGCAGAGACTTTCGTTGTAACGAGCCACGTCGTGTTCTCCTGAGGTGATCAGACCCGGCGGCGCTTCGGAGGCCGGCACCCATTGTGCGGAATCGGCGTGACGTCGCGGATCACGGTGATCTTGAGGCCGGCGGCGGCCAGCGCGCGAAGCGCCGACTCGCGGCCCGCGCCCGGACCCTTCACCAGCACCGAGACGGTCTTGAGGCCGTGCTCCATGGCCTTCGCCGCCGCGTCGCCCGCGGCCACCTGCGCCGCGAACGGCGTCGACTTGCGGGAGCCCTTGAACCCGCGCGCGCCGGCGCTCGACCAGGCGATCACGTTCCCGGTCGGATCGGTGATCGTGATCTGCGTGTTGTTGAAGGTCGAGGCGATGTGGACGATGCCCGTCGCGATGTTCTTCTTGACCCGCTTCTTCCCCTTCTTCGGGGTGACGGGCGAAGCAACGATGGGCTCGATCCCGCCGAGGTTGGGCGCCGCGGGGGCGGCGGCCTCCTCCTTCTTGGGCTCTGCCGGTGCCTTGGTCTGCTTCTCGTCGGCCACGCTGAGTTCTCCGGGTTCGGTGAAGGACTAGCCCTTGGGCGCCGGGGCGGCGGTGGGCGCCTTGCGGACGAGGCCCTTCTTCGGACCCTTCCGCGTGCGGGCGTTGGTGTGGGTGCGCTGCCCGCGGGCCGGGAGGCCCTTGCGGTGGCGCAAGCCGCGGTAGCAGCCGAGGTCCATGAGCCGCTTGATGTTGAGGGACGTCTCGCGACGGAGATCGCCCTCGACCTTGATGTTCTGGTCGATGGTCTCGCGGATGCGGCGGACCTCGTCGTCCGTCAGGTCCTTCGTGCGCGTGACCGGGTTCACGTTGGCGCGCTCGAGGATGAGCTTCGAGGTCGTCTTCCCGATTCCGTAGATGTACTGGAGGCTGACCTCGATCCGCTTCTCGCGGGGAAGGTCGACGCCGGCGATGCGAGCCATTCGCTTCTCTCCCAGTGACGCGGGCCTTAGCCCTGACGCTGCTTGTGGCGGGGGTTTGCCGGGCAGATGATCCGCACGGTGCCCTTCCGCCGCACGACCTTGCACTTGTCGCAGATCTTCTTCACCGACGCGCGGACCTTCATGACCGCCTCCGATGCTTCTCGAGAGACAAAAACACCCGCCGCGACGTCCGGCGGGGCTGGCGGCCCGGAGCTCGACGTCGTGCCCCGCTAGCCGCCCGGATCTTCCGGGAATTCCCGGCAAGGCCACCACGCTTCGAGCGCCTTGCGAAGCGGGCCCTATAACACATGCGTTTACCCCGTGCAAGGCAGATCCCGGAGTCCGTCATCCCGGGAGAGCCCAGTCCGAGGTGCCCGCGGGGGACTCCACCCGCGCGCCGCACCCTCCTCTACTTCCTCTTCCCCAGCAGCCGCAGCGTCGCCGCCAGGATGCCCTCGGTGGATCCGACGCCGTCCACCTCCGACAGGAGGCCCTGCTCACGGTAGTAGCGCTTGAGCGGCTCCGTCTTGGCGCCGTACTCGGCGAGCCGGACGCGGACGTTCTCCGGCTGGTCGTCCGGACGCTGCGTGAGAGCGGTCCCGTCCTTGTCGCACGCGTCCGCCTTCCGGGGCGGGTTCTGGGTGACGTGGTAGACCGCGCCGCACTTCGGGCAGCTCCGGCGCCCGCTGATCCGCTCGACCACCATCTCCTCGGCCACCTCGTACGAGATCACCCGATCGAGCTGGCGCCCGAGCGACCGCAGGAGGCCGTCGAGGTACTGCGCCTGCGGCACGGTGCGGGGATAGCCGTCGAGGATGAAGCCCTGCGCCACGTCGGGTCGGGCGAGGCGATCCTTCACCAGGGCGTTCGTGACCTCGTCGGGAACGAGCTGGCCCGCTGCCGTGATGGCCTTCACCTGCTTGCCGAGCTCGGTGTCGCGCGCGATGTGATCGCGGAACATGTCGCCCGTCGAGATGTGCGGGGTCCCGAGCTCCGTCACGAGGAGCTTCGCCTGGGTGCCCTTGCCCGCGCCGGGCGGACCGAGAAGGATGAGGATCACGTCGTCTCCGGAAAAGGAGCGGCCGCCCCCGTGGGCGGCCGCGCCGTGGGATCGGTGGGCTGAGGTCAGGCGCCCACGGGGCTCGTGGTGGCGCGGCTCCGGCCGCGGATGCGCGGGCCGCGCGGGCCGGTGAAGCCCTCGTAGTGCCGCGTGATGAGGTGGCCTTCGATCTGCTGCACGGTGTCGAGCGCCACGCCCACGACGATGAGGAGCGACGTGCCGCCGAACCCGAGCTGGAAGCTCGGGAACAGATAGAACGGCAACACGCAGACGATCGACAGGTAGATGGCGCCGCCGAAGGTGATGCGCGAGAGCACGTGATCGATGTGCTCGGCCGTCGCCCGCCCAGGCCGGATGCCCGGCACGTACCCGCCGAACTTCTTCAGGTTGTCCGCGACGTCCACGGGGTTGAAGGTGACCGCCGTGTAGAAGTACGCGAAGAAGATGATCAGCACCACGTACAGCGTGGTGTAGACGATGTTGCCCGGCTGGAGCAGGTCGGTGAAGGCCCGGATCCCGGGGAGGAATCCCGCCATGGTCGCCGGGAACATGAGCAGCGACGAGGCGAAGATCGGGGGGATCACGCCCGAGGTGTTCACCTTCAGCGGCAGGTGCGTGGACTGCCCGCCGTAGAGCTTCCGGCCGACCATCCGCTTCGCGTACTGGACCGGGATCCGTCGCTGTCCTCGCTCGACGAACACGATGCCCGCGATCACCGCGACCATCACGAGGGCCAGGACGACGATCTTGCCCGCGCTCTGCTCCTGGTTCTGGAAGAGCGTGACCGCCGAGGACGGGATCCGTGCCACGATGCCCGCGAAGATGACGAGGGAGATTCCGTTCCCGACCCCGCGCTCGGTGATCTGCTCGCCCATCCACATGATGAACGCCGTGCCGGCCGCGAGCGAGATCATCGCCATGAGCCGGAAGCCCCAGCCCGGGTTCATCACGATCGCGCCCTCGGTACCCGGTGCGCTCTCGAGGTAGGTGGCGATGCCGTAGCCCTGGATCGCCGCGAGCACCACGGTGAGGTAGCGGGTGTACTGCGTGATCTTGCGACGCCCGAGCTCACCCTCCTTCTGCAGCGCCTCCAGCGTGGGGACGACCACGGTGAGGAGCTGGAGGATGATCGACGCCGAGACGTAGGGCATGATCCCGAGGGCGAAGATCGAGGCCTGCTCGATCGCGCCGCCCGAGAAGAAGTTCATCATGTCGAGGAAGGTGTTGCGGAGCCCCCGCATCGCGGCGCGGTTCACGCCCGGCGTGGTCACGAAGGTGCCCAGCCGATAGACGGCCAGCATCCCCAGCGTGAAGAGCAGCCGCTTCCTCAGCTCGGCGATCTTGAAGACGTTGACGATCCCGCTGGCGATGGCCATCGCGCTTCCTTTCGGCCCGGCTACTTGGCGGCTGCCGCGCGCTTCGCGGCCTTGGCCTTCTGGTGCATCGTCTGAAGCGGCGGGAGGAGCTCGACCTTGCCGCCGGCCCCCTCGATCGTCGCCCGGGCGCCCGCCGTGATCCGGTTCACCTTGACGGTGACGGCGCTCTTGAGCTCACCGCCGCCGAGCACCACGACGCCGTCGCGGTTCCCGCGGATGAGGCCCGCGGCCTTGAGGGCCGCAGCGTCGAGCGTCCCGGAGAGCCCCTCGAGGTCGCCCACCTTGACCTCTTCGTAGTCGAGGCGGAACACGTTCTTGAAGCCGAACTTCGGGAGGCGGCGCTGGAGCGGCATCTGGCCGCCCTCGAACCCCTCGAAGTGCATGTTGCCGGTGCGGGCCTTCTGGCCCTTGCCGCCTCGCCCGGCGGTCTTTCCGAGACCGGAGGCCTGGCCGCGGCCGACGCGCGTCTTCCGGCGGTGCGCGCCCTTGGGCGCCTTCAGCTGGTGCAGGGACATGGGGTGCGTCTCCTTTTATCTCACGGGGCCCGGCGCTGTCACGGGCGAGCGGCCGCGGCCTTGCGAGCCTTGCGGCCCTGCGGCGGCGGCGCGTCGACCCGCTCCCACTCGACGAGGTACGACACCTTGCCGATCATCCCCATCGTCTGGGGCGTGTCCGGGAGCAGCTTCGTCGAGTCGCGCTTCTTGAGACCGAGGCCCGCGATGATGACGCGGTGGGGCGCCGGGCATCCGGCCAGCCCGCGCACGAGCTTCACCTTGATGGCAGCCATTGGGATCGTTCCTTCCTACGCGCCGGCCATCTCGCCGGCGTCCTTGCCTCGGAGCCGCGCCGTGTCCTCGAGCGAGCGGAGGCGCTTCAGCCCGGCCACGGTGGCCTTGAGGACGTTGTGCGGGTTGCGGGAGCCCTGGCTCTTCGTGAGCACGTTGCGGATGCCGGCCGCCTCGAGGACGGCGCGGACGGTGCCGCCGGCGATGACGCCGGTGCCCTCGCCCGCCGGCTTCAGCAGCACGCGGCCGGAGCCGAAGTGGCCCAGCACCTCGTGCGGGATGGTGGCGCCGACGAGCGGGACCTTGAACAGGTTCTTCTTCGCCTGGTCTCCGCCCTTCCGGATCGCCTCCGGGACCTCGTTCGCCTTGCCCAGGCCGATGCCCACGTGACCCGCGCCGTCGCCGACGACGACGAGCGCCGAGAAGCTGAACCGGCGGCCGCCCTTCACGACCTTGGCGACGCGGTTGATGTGGACGACCTTGTCCTGGAGCTCGAGCTCGTTCGCGTTGATGGGAGTAGCCATTCGTATCCTCGAATTCCTGGACTAGAACTTGAGCCCGGCCTCGCGGGCCGCCGCGGCCACTGCCTGCACGCGGCCGTGATAGTCGAACCCGTTCCGGTCGAAGACCACGGCCTCGATGCCCTGGGCCTTGGCCGCCGCCGCGATCGCCTGGCCCACCTTCTTGGCGGCGGAGGTCTTGTCGTCCTCCTTCACCTCGTTCTTCAGGGCCTTGGAGCCGGTGGAGACCGCCACCAGGGTCTTGCCGGTGGTGTCGTCCACGAGCTGGGCGTACATGTGCTTGAGGCTCTTGTAGACCGTGAGCCGCGGGCGCTCGGGCGTGCCGGACACCTTCCGGCGGATGCGGGCCCTGCGCTTCTCTCGAGCGGTGACCTTCTGTGCCATGACGTTCGTCCTCCTTGCGGCGACGGCGGTTCAGCCGCCGCATGATCCTTCGACTCCGGCCCTACGCGCCTGCGCCCACGATGAGCGGTCCCTTCGAAGACACTACGCGGCGCCGGTCTTGCCTTCCTTGCGGCGGATCTGCTCCTCCGCGTACTTGACGCCCTTCCCCTTGTACGGCTCGGGCGGCTTCAGGTCGCGGATCTTCGCGGCGGTGAGGCCGACGAGGTGCTTGTCGACGCCGCGGATGACCACCTTCGTCTGCTTCGCGTCCACCTCGGCCGTGATCCCCTCGGGGAGATCGAAGGCGATGGGGTGCGAGTAACCGAGCGTGAAGTGGAGCTGCTTCCCCTTCAGCTCGGCCTTGAAGCCGACGCCGTTGATCTCCAGGCCACGCTCGTAGCCCTTCACCACGCCATCGACGGCGTTCTTCACGAGGGTGCGGGTCAGGCCGTGCAGGCCCTTCGCCAGGCGGGACTCGTCCGGCCGGGAGACCTGGACCTCGCCCTTGTCCACCACGACCTTCACGGCGGGGTTATGGGGAAAGGACATCTTCCCCTTCGGCCCCTCCACCTTCACGACGTAGCCGTCCACGGAGACCTTCACCTTCTCCGGGATCTTGACGGGCATCTTGCCGACTCGGGACATGGCTCGGTTCCTTACCAGACGGTGCAGATCAGCTCGCCGCCGACCTTCTGCTTGCGCGCCTCGCGGTCCGCCATCACGCCCTTCGACGTGGAGAGGATGGCGATGCCCATCCCGTTCAGCACCCGCGGGATGGAGTCGGTGGGCACGTAGCGGCGCAGGCCCGGCTTCGAGACCCGCTTGATCTCGCTGATCGCGGGCTCGCGGTCGGCGCTGTACTTGAGCAGGATCGTGATGGCGCCCTGCGGACCGTCGTCGTGGACGACGAAGTCCTTGATGAAGCCCTCGTCGCGGAGCACCTCCGCGATGCGGACCTTGAGGCGCGAGCGCGGGACGAGGACCTTCTCGTGGCGCGCGGCCGAGGCGTTCCGGATGCGCGTCAGCATGTCTGCAATGGGATCGGTGAAGCTCATCGCGCGTTCTCCCTTACCAGCTCGACTTGATGACGCCGGTGATCTCGCCCTGCAGCGCGCGCTTGCGGAAGCAGATGCGGCACATCTGGAACTTGCGCAGGTATGCGCGGGGCCGGCCGCACAGCGGGCAGCGGTTGTACTGGCGCACCTTGAACTTCAGCTTGCGCTTCGCCTGCGCCATCTTGGAAAGCTTGGCCATCGATCTCTCTCCGTTACTGGCGGAACGGCACGCCGAGGTGGCGCAACAGCGCTCGGCCTTCTTCGTCGTTCCGCGCGGTGGTCACCACCGTGATGTTGAGCCCCTTGATGCGCTCGACCTTGTCGTAGTTGATCTCGGGGAAGATGATCTGCTCGCGCACGCCGAGCGTGTAGTTGCCCTTGCCGTCGAAGGCCTTGGGCGACACGCCCTTGAAGTCGCGCACGCGCGGCAGCGCGATCGAGACGAGCCGGTCGAGGAACTCGTACATCCGGTCGCCGCGGAGCGTCACCATCGCGCCGATCGACTGCCCCTGCCGCAGCTTGAAGTTCGCGATCGACTTGCGCGCCTTGGTGACCACCGGCTTCTGCCCGGTGATCGCCGCGAGCTGCTCCACCGAGGCGTCGATGATCTTGCCGTTGTTGATCGCCTCACCGAGCCCCATGTTCACCACGATCTTCTCGAGGCGAGGGGCCTGCATCGGGTTCTTGAACCCGAGCTCCTTCATGAGGCCGGGCCGGACTTCCTTCTCGTACCGCTCCCTGAGTCGCGCTGCCATCTCGTTCTCCTTGCCTTCGGCCGGCGTCTGCGCGTGCCGGGCGATGCGGGTGTGCTCTACTTCGCCGCCGCCTTCCGCTTCTCCTGGCGGGCCTTCTCCTTCGCGCCGAGCTCGCGAGCGATCCCCTCGCGGCGCACCTTCTCGTCGCCCTGCATCACCATCACCGCGGAGATGGCGATCGTCCCTTCCTTCTCGACGATGCCGCCCTCGGCGTTGGCCTGCGAGCGCCCCTTCTTCAGGTGCCGCTTCACCATCTGGTGCCGCTCGATCCGGATGCGGCCCTTCTCGCGGAGCACGGCCAGGACCTTGCCGGTCTTGCCCTTCTCCTTGCCGGCGATGATCTGGACGGTGTCGCCCTTGCGGATCTCGGGCATGGCTAGAGGACCTCCGGGGCGAGGCTGATGATCTTCATGAACTTGCGGGCGCGGAGCTCGCGGGCCACCGGGCCGAAGATGCGGGTGCCGATGGGCTCGAGATCCTTGTTGATGAGCACGGCGCTGTTGCCGTCGAACCGGATGTAGCTGCCGTCGGGCCGCTTCACCTCGCGGCTCGTCCGGACGATGACGGCCCGGGCCACCTCGCCCTTCTTCACCTTGGCCGCCGGGATCGCCTCCTTCACGGAGACGACGATCACGTCGCCGATCGAGGCGTACTTCCGCTTCGATCCGCCCAGCACCTTGATGCACATCACCTTCTTGGCGCCGCTGTTGTCCGCGACGTCGAGGACGGTCTGCATCTGGATCATGACCTAGACCTCCGCGCCCTTCTCGAGGGTCTCGGCCACGCGCCAGCGCTTGTCCTTCGACAGCGGCCGGGTCTCCACGATCCGGACCTTGTCGCCGATCTGGCAGGCCTGCTTCTCGTCGTGCGCCTTGTACTTGTCCGCCCGGGTGATGATCTTCCCGTACTTCCGGTTGGCGACCCGGCGCTCGACCTTGACGACCACCGTCTTCGTCATCTTGTTCGAGACGACCACGCCGACCCGGGACTTGGGTGTGCCGCGCTCCATGTCGTCGCTCCTTACTTCGCGCCCTTCGCCGCGGCCTGATCCTTCTCCTTGGCCACGGTGAGGCAGCGCGCGATGTCGCGCTTGGTCTTGGTGAGATCGGCGGTCGAGTCGAGCACGCCGGTGTTCGCCTTGTTCTTGAGGTCGAAGAGCGTCTGCTTCAGCTCCCCGGCCCGATTCCGGAGCTCCTGGGGGGAGAGCTCACGCAGCTCCTGCAGCGTCGCCATGGTTGCCTCCTCAGAGCGTCGCGCCGCGCTTCACCACCTTGGTGGCGATGGGCAGCTTGTGGGCGGCGAGGTTGAAGGCCTTCTGGGCGGACGCGTCGTCCACGCCGGCCAGCTCGTAGAGGACCCGGCCCGGCTTCACCACGGCGACGTAGTACTCCACGTTGCCCTTGCCGGTGCCCATGCGCGTCTCGGCCGGCTTCTTGGTGATGGGCTTGTCCGGGAAGACCCGGATCCAGAGCTTCCCGCCCCGCTTCACGTAGCGGGTGATCGCGATGCGGGCCGCCTCGATCTGACGGGAGGTGAGCCACCCGCACTCGGTGGCCTGCAGACCGTACTCGCCCTGGTTCAGGTCCGAGCCGCGGTAGGCCTTGCCGCGCATGCGGCCCTTCATCTGCTTGCGGTACTTGGTTCGCGCCGGCTGAAGCATGTGCGTCTCTCCTCGTGAACCGTGCGGCTAGACCCGTGCGCCGCCCGCGTTGCGGGGGGCGCGCGGAGCGGCCGACTGCGGCAGGACCTCGCCGCGCATGATCCAGACCTTGCAGCCGATCTTGCCGTAGGTGGTCTTCGCCTCGGCGAACCCGTAGTCGATGTCCGCGCGGAGCGTGTGCAGCGGCACGCGGCCCTCGCGGTACCACTCGTACCGCGCCATCTCGGCGCCGCCGAGCCGGCCGGAGCAGGCCACGCGGATGCCCTTGGCGCCGAACTTCTGCGCCGTCTGGACCGCCTTCTTCATGGCGCGGCGGAAGGCGATGCGGCGCTCGAGCTGCGTGGCGATGTTCTCGGCCACGAGCTGGGCGTCGGTCTCGGCCTTCCGGACCTCGACCACGTTCAGGTAGACCTCGTTCTCGGTCAGCGCCTGCAGGTCCTTCTTGATCGTCTCGATCCCCGCGCCGCGCTTGCCGATGACGATGCCGGGCCGCGCGGTGTGGACGTTGATCTTGACCTTGTTGGCGGCGCGCTCGATCTCGATCCGGGAGATGCCGGCCTGGCCGAGCTTCTCCTTCACGAACTCGCGGAGGTGGATGTCCTCGTGGAGCCACTTCGCGTAGTTCTTCTCCTCGTACCACTTCGACTCCCAGGATCGGATGACCCCGAGGCGGAACCCGACCGGATGAACTTTCTGTCCCATTTCGAATCTCCCTTGGGTCAGCCGCGGGCGGCGGTCCCGAGCTCCACGTAGACGTGGCTGGTCTTCTTCTCGACGCGGTACGCGCGGCCCTGCGCGCGCGGCATGAAGCGGCGCATCTTCGGCCCCTGGTCGACGTTGAGCGTCTTCACGAAGAGCGCGTCGACGTCCACCCGGCCGCCCTTCTGCTCGGCGTTGGCGACCGCCGACCGGAGCAGCTTGGCGAGCGGCTTGGCGGCGGCGGCGCTCGTGTACTTGAGCATCGCCAGCGCGTCGCCCACGGGCAGCCCGCGGAGCTCGTCCGCGACGAGCCGGACCTTGCGCGGCGTGACGCGCAGGTAGCTGAGCGACGCGTGCGGGCCCGGGGCGGGCGGGGCCGGCCGGTTCGGCTTCGCGCGGCGCAGGGGCGGCGCGGTGCGGACCTTCTTCTTGGCGGCAGTCTGGGTCTCGGCCATGTTCGGCTCCTCGCTACTTCTTTGCCGGCGCACCCGGCGCCGCCGCGACCTTCTTCTCGGCCGAGTGGCCGTGGAAGGTGCGGGTGGGCGCGAACTCGCCCAGCTTGTGCCCGACCATGTTCACGGTCACGAACACCGGGACGAACTTCCGCCCGTTGTGCACGGCGAAGGTGTGGCCCACGAAGTCGGGCAGCACCGTGCTCCGTCGCGACCAGGTCTTGATGACCTGCTTCTTGTTGCCCTTGTTCGCGTCCTCGACCTTCTTGGTGAGGTGCTTGTCGGCGAACGGGCCCTTCTTGATTGAACGCGCCATGGTGGAGGCTCTCCGCTACTGCGGCGTGTTGCGCACGCCGGGCCGGCGCCGCGTGACGATCAGCTTGTCGGTGCGGCGGTTGTTGCGGGTCTTGAGGCCCTTGGTCTTCTGCCCCCAGGGCGAGACGGGGTGCGGGTTGCCCTGCCCCGACTTGCCCTCGCCGCCGCCGTGCGGGTGGTCGACCGGGTTCATCGCCAGGCCGCGGACCGTGGGGCGGATGCCGAGCCAGCGGCTCTTGCCGGCCTTGCCCGCGCGGACCGAGGAGCTCTCGACGTTCCCGAGCTGCCCGATGGTGGCCCGGCAGTCCTGCAGCACCATCCGGACCTCGCCGGAGGGCATGCGGATCTGGGCGTAGGCGCCCTCCTTCGCCATGAGCTGGCCGAAGGAGCCCGCGGTCCGGATCATCTTCGCGCCGGAGCCGGGCTGGCTCTCGACCCCGTGGATGACGGTGCCGAGGGGGATGGACTTGACCGGCAGCGTGTTGCCGGGCCGGATGTCCACGTTCTCGCCGGAGAGCAGCTTGTCGCCGACGTTCACGCCGACGGGGGCGAGGATGTAGCGCTTCTCGCCGTCGGCGTAGTGGAGCAGCGCGAGCCGCGCGGTCCGGTTGGGGTCGTACTCGATGGCCGCGACCTTGGCCGGGACGCCGTCCTTCTCGCGACGCCAGTCGACGACGCGGTAGCGGCGCTTGTGGCCGCCGCCGACGTGACGGGTCGTGATGTGGCCGTGCGCGTTGCGCCCGCCCGTCTTCTTCATCGGCCGGGTGAGCTTCTTCTCCGGCTTGGTCTTGGTGATCTCGGCGAAGTCCGACACCGACATGTGCCGGCGGGCCGAGCTCGTGGGCTTGTATTCCTTGAGGGCCATGGTGCTCTCCCGTCCGCTACTGGCCCTCGAAGAGGGCGATGGTCTCGCCCTCCCGGAGCGTCACGAACGCCTTCTTCCAGTTGGGCCGCTGGCCGACGTTCCGGCCGACCCGCTTGTTCTTGCCGCGCGCGATGGCGGTGCGAACCGCGAGCACGTGCACGTTGAAGAGCTTCTCGACCGCCTGCTTCACCTGGATCTTGGTGGCGTCGCGGTGGACCTCGAAGGCGAACTGCCGGGCCGCCTCGCGGTTCCGCTCGGCCTTCTCGGTGATGAGCGGCCGCTTCACCACGTCCTGGACCGGGAGGTTCATGAGAGCTTCTCCTCCAGCTTCTTGGCGGTGCTGGCGGTGAGCACGAGCGCGTCGTGCCTCAGGATGTCGTAGACGTTCAGCCCCTCGAGCCCGAGGAAGTCGGAGCCCTCGAGGTTCCGGACGCTCCTGGCGAGCGCCTGGTTCGCGGCCTCGTCGACCACGAGCGCCTTGCGGGCGCCCAGCTTGGCGAGCACCTTCTGTGCCGCGGCCGTCTTGGGCGCGGCCGGCTTCCACTCCTGGACGATGACGAGCTTGCCGCCCTGGTTGCGGAGGGCGAGCGCGGCGCGGAGGGCGGCCTTCCGGACCTTCCGCGGCACCTCGTAGGAGTAGTCCCGGGGCTTCGGCCCCATCGCCTTGCCGCCCCCGACGAACTGCGAGGCGCGGGTGGAGCCCTGCCGCGCGCGGCCGGTGTGCTTCTGCCGCCACGGCTTCTTGCCGCCGCCGGAGACGAGGGAGCGGTTCTTCACCGCGTGGGTGCCCGAGCGATCGGAGGCGAGCTTCGCCTTGACCACCTCGTAGAAGAGGTGCTCGTTCACCTCGCCGGCGAAGACGGCGTCGGCGAGCTCGATCTCGCCCACCTTCTTCTTCTCGAGGTCATAGACGTCGAACTTGGCCATAGTGTCATCCTGTCCGCCGCGGCAGCAGCCGCGAGGCCTACTTGATCTCCACGTCCACGCCGGCCGACAGATCCAGCTTCATGAGCGCGTCGAGGGTCTGAGGTGTGGGCTCGAGGATGTCGAGGAGCCGCTTGTGCGTGCGGATCTCGAACTGCTCGCGCGACTTCTTGTCGACGTGCGGGCTGCGCAGGACGGTAAACTTGTTGATCCGGGTGGGCAGCGGGATGGGGCCGGCCACCTTCGCGCCGGTCCGCTTCGCCGTCTCCACGATCTCGCCGGCCGACTGGTCGAGCAACTTGTAGTCGTAGGCCTTGAGCCGGATCCGAATCTTCTGAGTCGCCATCGGAAAGCCTTCTCTCCGTCACACGGCGCAGCGCGTAGACCCCCCTGCCCAGTTTCTTGGGCAGGGGGGCCCCGCCGTTCGCCGCAGTCGAAACCCTTACTCGATCACGTCGGTGACGACCCCGGAGCCCACGGTGCGCCCACCCTCACGGATGGCGAACCGCAGCTCCTTCTCCATCGCGATGGGGGTGATGAGCGTCACCTCCATCGCGATGTTGTCGCCCGGCATCACCATCTCGACGCCGGCGGGCAGCTGGAGCGACCCGGTCACGTCGGTGGTGCGGAAGTAGAACTGCGGGCGGTACCCGTTGAAGAACGGGGTGTGGCGGCCGCCCTCGTCCTTCGTGAGGACGTAGACCTCGGCCTTGAACTTCGTGTGCGGGGTGATCGACTTCGGCTTGGCGAGCACCTGGCCGCGCTCGACCTCCTCGCGCTTCAGGCCGCGGAGGAGGCAGCCGACGTTGTCGCCCGCGCGCCCCTCGTCGAGGAGCTTGCGGAACATCTCGACGCCGGTGACCACGGTCTCCTTGGTGGGGGTGAGGCCGACGATCTCGACCTTGTCGCCCACCTTGATCATGCCGCGCTCGATGCGGCCCGTGGCCACGGTGCCGCGGCCTTCGATCGAGAACACGTCCTCGACGGGCATCAGGAAGTCGCGATCGAGGAGGCGCTTCGGCTCCGGGATGGCGGTGTCGAGGGCCTTCAGCAGCTCCTCGATGCAGGCGATCCCCTCCTTGCCGCGGCTCTGCATCGCCGGGAGGGCGCTGCCCCGGATCACCGGGACCTTGTCGCCGGGGAAGTTGTACTTCGAGAGCAGCTCGCGGACCTCGAGCTCGACGAGGTCGAGCAGCTCCTTGTCGTCCACGAGGTCGACCTTGTTCAGGAAGACCACGAGGGCCGGCACGTTCACCTGGCGCGCGAGCAGCACGTGCTCACGGGTCTGGGGCATCGGGCCGTCCGCGGCCGAGACCACCAGGATGGCGCCGTCCATCTGCGCCGCGCCCGTGATCATGTTCTTCACGTAGTCGGCGTGGCCCGGGCAGTCGACGTGGGCGTAGTGACGGGTCTCCGATTCGTACTCGACGTGCGAGGAGGCGATGGTCACGATCTTCGAGTCGTCGCGGACCGTACCGCCCTTCGCGATCTCGGCGTACTCCTTCGGCTTGGCGAGCCCCTTGGCCGCCTGCGTGAAGGTGATCGCAGCCGTGAGCGTCGTCTTGCCGTGGTCGACGTGACCGATGGTCCCGACGTTCACGTGCGGCTTCGTACGTTCGAACTTCTCCTTGGCCATTGGACTTCTCCCTTCCTCTAGCGAACGTGTACGGCGGTCTACTTGGCGGCGAGGATGCCCTTCGCCTTGCTGATGATGGTGTCGGCGATGCTGCTCGGAACCTGCGAGTAGTGTGCGAACTGCATCGTGTAGGTGGCGCGTCCCTGCGTCTTCGACCTCAAGTCCGTGGCGTAGCCGAACATCTGCGCCAGCGGAACCACCGCCTCGAGGACCTGCACCCCGGTGCGCGCGTTCATCGCCACGATCTTCCCGCGCCGGGAGTTCAGGTCACCGATGACGTCGCCCATGTACTCCTCGGGCGTCACCACCTCCACGTCCATCATCGGCTCGAGGAGGACGGGGGCCGCTCGGGCGGCGCCCTCCTTGAAGCCGATCGAGCCCGCGATCTTGAACGCCATCTCGGAGGAGTCGACGTCGTGGTAGCTGCCGTCGAACACCTCGACCTTGAGGTCCACCATGGGATAGCCGGCGAGCACGCCCCCCGTCATCGCCTCTTCGATGCCCTTCTGGATGGGCGCGATGAACTCCTTGGGGATGACGCCGCCGACGACCGCGTTCACGAACTCGAAGCCCTTGCCCGGCGCCTGGGGGTGCAGCCGGAGCCAGCAGTGGCCGTACTGCCCCTTGCCGCCCGACTGGCGGATGTGCCTGCCCTCGGCCTCGACGGACCTCGTGATCGTCTCGCGGTAGGCGACCTGGGGCTTGCCGACGTTGGCCTCGACCTTGAACTCGCGGAACATGCGGTCCACGAGGATCTCGAGGTGGAGCTCGCCCATGCCGGCGATGATGGTCTGCCCGGTCTCCTCGTCGGTGCGGACCCGGAACGACGGGTCCTCCATCTGGAGGCGCTGGAGGGCGACGCCCATCTTGTCGGAGTCGGCCTTGGTCTTCGGCTCGATCGCGACGTGGATCACCGGCTCCGGGAACTCCATCTTCTCGAGGACGACCGGCTTGTCCTCGTCGGAGAGCGTGTCGCCCGTGGTGGTCTGGCGGAGCCCGACGACGGCCGCGATGTCGCCGGCGAGGACTTCCTTGATCTCCTCGCGCTTGTTGGCGTGCATCTGGAGCAGGCGGCCGACCCGCTCCCGCCTATCCTTCGTCGCGTTGTAGACGTACGAGCCCGCCTCGAGCTTGCCCGAGTAGACGCGGAAGAAGGTCAGGTTCCCCACGTACGGGTCGTTCATCAGCTTGAACGCGAGCGCCGCGAAGGGCTCGTCGTCGGCGGTGCGCCGCGCGACCTCCTCGCCCTTCGGGTTCACGCCCGAGACCGCGGGCTTGTCGACCGGGCTCGGCAGGTAGTCGACGACCGCGTCCAGGATCTGCTGCACGCCCTTGTTCTTGAAGGCGGTGCCGCAGACCACCGGGAAGAAGTGCATCCCGACGGTCCCCTTGCGGATCCCGCGGGTGAGCTCCTCGCCCGAGAGGGCCCGGCCGTCGAGGTACTTGTGCATGAGCTCGTCGTCGAACTCGGCGACGGTCTCCTCGAGCTTGGCCCGGTACTCCTTCGCCTGCTCGACGAGGTCGGCGGGGATGTCGACCTCCTGGTACTTCGCCCCCATCGCCTCGTCGTCGAAGGTGATGCCCTTCATCTTGACGAGGTCCACCATGCCGCGGAACTTGTCCTCGGCGCCGATGGGGATCTGGAGCGGGAGCGGGCGCGCGCCCAGCTTGTTCTTGATGGTGTCGACCGACATGTAGAAGTCGGCGCCGACGCGGTCCATCTTGTTGATGAAGCAGATGCGCGGGACCTTGTACTTGTCCGCCTGCCGCCAGACGGTCTCGGACTGCGGCTCGACGCCGTTCACCGCGTCGAAGGCGGCGACCGCGCCGTCGAGGACGCGCAGCGACCGCTCCACCTCGATGGTGAAGTCCACGTGGCCGGGGGTGTCGATGATGTTCAGCCGATGATCGCGCCAGAAACAGGTGGTGGCGGCGGAGGTGATCGTGATGCCGCGCTCGCGCTCCTGCTCCATCCAGTCCATGACGGTCGTGCCCTCATGGACCTCACCGATCTTGTGGGTGACGCCGGTGTAGAAAAGGATGCGCTCGGTCGTAGTCGTCTTCCCGGCATCAATGTGCGCCATGATGCCGAAATTCCGGTAGCGATCGAGTGGACTGGTGCGAGGCATCTTTTCGTTCCGGGTGACCCGTACGCTTCCGTGCAGACGGTCGGGCGGACCGCCTCCGGCGGCTCCGCGCGACGTACGACCAAGCTGTCAAAGAGCGGAGGGTCGGACTTCCTTCGACCCTGGTCGGCAGAGCCGACCGCTGTTCCTTCGCTCCTCCTCTTCCTTCCCTGCCGACCTTACCAGCGGTAGTGGGCGAACGCCTTGTTGGCGTCGGCCATCTTGTGCGTGTCTTCCCGCTTCTTCACCGCGTTGCCGCGGTTGTTGGCGGCGTCGATGATCTCGCCCGCCAGCTTCTCTTCCATCGTCTTCTCGCCGCGACCCTTCGAGTAGTCGATGAGCCAGCGCATCGCCAGCGCCGTCCGCCGATCCTGCCGGACCTCGACCGGGACCTGGTAGGTCGCGCCGCCGACGCGGCGGCTCTTCACCTCGACCACCGGCTTCACGTTGTCGAGCGCCTTCTTGAAGATCTTGAGCGGATCGTCCTTGAGCTTCTGCTCCACCTGATCGAAGGCGCCGTAGATGATCTTCTCGCCGGTCGACTTCTTGCCCTTGCGCATCAGGTTGTTGACGAACTTCGCCACCACGCGGTCCTGGAACTTCGGATCGGGGAGGATCTTCCGCTTCTCGACTTCGCGACGACGAGGCATCGAACCGTGTCCTTATCGAGCTAGCTCGGGCGCTTCGCGCCGTACTTCGAGCGACTCTGCTTGCGGCCCTGCACGCCGACGGCGTCGAGGGTCCCGCGGATGATGTGGTAGCGGACGCCCGGGAGGTCCTTCACGCGGCCCCCGCGGATGAGCACCACCGAGTGCTCCTGGAGGTTGTGCCCCACCCCCGGGATGTAGCTCGTCACCTCGAAGCCGTTGGTGAGACGGACGCGGGCGACCTTCCGGAGGGCCGAGTTCGGCTTCTTCGGAGTGGTCGTATACACGCGCGTGCAGACGCCGCGCTTCTGCGGCGACTCCCGCAGCGCGGGCGCCTTCTTCTTCACCTCGAGCTTCTCGCGCCCTTGGCGCACCAGCTGGCTGATCGTCGGCATCGTGTGCGAGCTCTTCTCTTTTCCCAACGAAAACGCCCCTTCGGCGCTGCACGGGGGCGTTCACAAAGAAACCCGTCTTGAGGGCGGCGAATTATACGTTTCGACCCTCGTGTGTCAAGGCCGTCTTGAAAATCGCTTCCTGAGCGTTCGGGACCCACCCGACCGGCCACGAGCGGGGCAGTTCTTACACCACCCTGCGCGAGAACGCGAGCGGCAGAAGCGCCTTCATCGCTGCCGGCATGCCGGCGTGCTCGAGATCGGACCACGCCACCCATTCCGCGGCGGCCGTCGCGCGCGCAGGGCCCGTGGGGTGAAAGGCGAAGGCGACGAGACGGAGCTCGCGATGGGTGAGCTTCCGGTCCACCGCCCCGAGCTCGCCCCCCGCACGCGCCTGCACGCCGGCGGCGCGCAGGGCCCGCGCGAGCGCCTGCCTGGGTGACACCTCGGGCCGCACCTCCGCGGCGGGGAACCCGAGCAACCCCGCGAAGAGCGCGCCCTCGGGGCGCCGCCAGAGGAGGACCCTGCCCTCTCGCTCGATCACCGCGCAGGCGAGCTCCATCGCGCGCACCGCCGGACGCCGCCGCCGCGAAGGGATCTCGCCCTCGCGCCCCGCGGCGCGCGCGGCGCAGAGACGCCCGACCGGACACCGCCCACACGCCGGCGCCGGCCCGCAGACGGTCGCCCCCAGCTCGATGAGCGCCTGGTTCCAGTCTCCCGGGCGCCCCCCCGACCCCGAGCCATCCCTTCGACTCCGTTCACCCTGAGCGTAGGCCACGCGCGGCGTGGCCGGAGTCGAAG
>JAEYOU010000375.1 GCA_023411405.1 Pseudomonadota bacterium
CATCCGGAGCGTGGGCGACTCCGCGGCCGGGCGGGGCTCCTCGGCCGGAGGTCCCGGCACGCCGGTCGCCGGGGACACGTCCGCCGCGCCGACGTCGACCCCCGGGAGCTCGATCCCGTCCTTGGCGAAGGCCTTTCGCCGGGCCTCCCAGTCCTCCAGGAGCCGGTTGGCCCGCGCCTGCCAGCCGTCGTCCTCCGCGGTGCGGGCGTCCTCGAGCAGCACCCACGGGGAAGCGTTGTCGTGGTGGTACTCGGCCTGCGCGAGCACCTTCATCGCCGCCTTGCGCAGGTCGGCGGAGGTCTGGACCGCGAGCAGCCGCAGCTCGTGGGCCCGCGCGAACCAGGAGGCGTCCTCGTGAAGGCGGCCGAGCGCCCGGGAGATGGACTGCATGGAGGCCTCCGGAGGGAGCGCGTCAGTTGATCTTCACGAGGCCGCCGGCGACGTCGACCATGCCGCCGGAGAGGCTCACCTTGCCGCCGGCCGCCGTGACGCCCGCGGGCGCGGCCTCCACCGAGCCGCCGCCGCCCGCCAGCGTGGCGATGGTCGCGGTCACGGCCGCCTGGGGTCCCCCCTTCAGCGTGGCGTTGGCCGGCGCGCTCACCGTCGCGTTGGCGTCGAGGACCATCGCCGCGCCCGGGACCGCCGCGACGAGGGCGTTGGCGTCGAGGACCATCCGCGCGCCGGGCACCGACTGGACGAGCGCGTTGGCGTCGAGGAGCACCTTGGCCCCCGGCACCGACTGCGAGAGGACGTTCGCGTCGTGGAGGGTCTTCGCGCCGGCGCTCGACTCGGTGCAGGCGTTCGCGTCGAGGAGGACCTTGCTGCCCTGGGACGACTGCGTGAGCGCGTTGGCGTCGAGGACGATCTTCGAGCCGTCCCCGGCCGTGAGGGTGATCTTCCCGGGCTCGATCAGGACCGAGCTGCCGCCGCACGTGAGCGAGATGCTCGTGGGCGCCTGGATCGCGATGGTGTCGGAGGCGTCGAGCTGGTGCTTCCCGGTGATGTCGACCTTGCTGTGCACGGCGCCCGACCCGCCGCCCTTCACGGTGACGGTCTGGTTCCCGTCGACGGAGATCGACTGGTCGCCGCCCACGGAGACCGACTGGCTGCCGCCGACGCTCGCGCTGTGGTTGCGCTTCACCACCTCGTTCATGTCGCGCTGCGCGTGCAGGTAGACCTCCTCCGCGTCCTTCGCGTCCTCGAACCGCAGCTCGTTGTTGCCGTTCGAGCCGGGGGAGCTCGCGGTCCGGATGGTGCTCTGGGTTTTCTTGTCGGGGAGCGCGTACGGCGGCGGGTTCGCCCCGTTGTAGACGCAGCCGGTGACGAGGGGCCGGTCGGGGTCGCCCTGGAGGAACTGGATCACCACCTCCATCCCGACGCGGGGGATGAAGACGAACCCCCACCCCGGGCCTGCCCACGCCTGCGCCACGCGGACCCAGCACGACGAGTGGTCGTCCTTCTTCCCTTCACGGTCCCAGTGGAACTGGACCTTGATGCGGCCGTGCTCGTCCGTGTGGATCTCCTCGCCCGAAGGCCCGACCACCACGGCCGTCTGCGGGCCCATCGGCGCGGGCCGCAGCCGCGCCTCGGGGCGGTAGGGGAGGTCCAGCGGGATGCAGGTGAAGGTGTTGCGGTACCGCGCGCGGTCGACCGCGACGTCCTTCATCTGGAAGTGGACCTCGTCCGCCGCCTGGCCTTCGTGCCGGACCGAGGTGAGGAGGTACTTGCCGTCCACGCCCGGGCCGTTGTGGCCGGCGACCTCGAGGACCGCTCCCGGGACGAGCGCGATGACGTTGCTGTCTCCTTCGGCCAGCCGGGTGCGGGCCTGGAGCCGCTCGAGGGCGAGCTTCCGGTAGGCCGGGCTCGCGTTGCCGGCGTACTTCTTCTGGCCCGGGTCGTAGTCGCGGATGAGGTTGTCGGGCGTGGCGGGCCGGTAGAGCTCGCGCACGCGTCCGAGCGCGTCCTTCCTGGGCGGCGTGCCCCGGGGCGGCTCGGTGTAGTCGACGTCCGGCGCCGTCCAGGAGTGCTCGCGCAGCACCACCTCCGTGGCCTGGAGCCGGCGGCTGGAGGTGAAGGTCCCGATCGACTCGGACGGGAGCAGCTCCGCCGGCGCCTCGCGGGCCACGACCGGCACCGGGCCTTGCGGGAGCTCGGGGCAGTTGCCGTTCACGTCCAGCACGACGAGCTCCTCCGCCTCGCCGGAGTGGTCGAAGCGGAAGAACATGCCGTCCTCGGCCATGACCCGGAGCGCGAAGTCGAGATCGGACTCTCCGTACTGGGTGCAGTACTCGCGCGACTGGTAGTCGCGGGAGAGCTCCAGCCGGACGGTCCGCTTGTACGGCTCGAGGCCCTTCGAGAGGACCTCCTGCACGACGTCGGCGGCGGACATCTGCTGGAAGATGCGCGCGCCCTGCGTGAGGCCGAGGAGGGCGAGCGCCGGGCGGACCTCGACGCGTGCGAGGGTGTAGTCGACCATCCAGCCGTGGGCCTTCACCTCGCAGACGACGCCGCAGAGCCGGCGGACCTCGTTGCCGCGCTCGATGCGGACCACGCAGGAGGCGCCCTCGAGGTCCGAGGGGTCTGCCCCCAGGGTCTCGCTCTTCAGCTCCAGCGCGCAGACGTAGAGGCCGGAGAGACCTTCCTCGAGGGACAGCGACCGGACGCGCCAGGCCGACCCGCCCGCGTCCTCGGCCTCGAACTCGAACTTCACCTGCGGGAGGATGTCGGCGCCGCCCAGCATGGACTGGAGCACCGCGCCGGCCGCCTGCACCGGGGAGGTCCGTTGGTCGCCTGCCATCTGCGAGTCTCCTCTCGGACCCTCCGGGCCCGCGTGCCCCCCGCGCGTCCGAACGTTGCCTAGACTGATAGCACGGTTCGACGGCGAGTCAGGTGCGCGGAAGCGCTTTCTCCCGAGAGGGGCAGGGTGCGGGGACCCCGCGCACGTCGGTTCGGGATCAGTTCGCCCGCAGCCAGGCGCGCGCGGCGGCGGCGGCCGGCGCCGGCGGCGCGAGCACCGCCTCCCACTCCTGCCGGCGCGCCCACGTGGCGAACGACGTCCAGCCGAGGTCCCGGTGCCGCGCCCGGAGCCGCTCGACGTCGACGTGCGTGCCCTCGCGGTCGAGCCAGGAGCAGACGCGGCCCAGGGCGGCGTCGCGCGCCCAGACCGCCTCGAGCGGCACGGGCCGGTACGGCAGCGTGCGCCCGACCGCGCGCGAGAGCACCGCGGCGACCTCCTCCATCGGCAGCGCGTCGCCGGCGAGCTCGATCCGGCGATTCAGGAACCCCACCGGCGCCTCGAGCACCATCCGCGCGAACGCGGCGACGTCGTCGACCGCCACCATCTGGAGCACGCGCGCGGGCGGCAGCGGATACGCGAGCCGGCCGCGCGCCACGGCCGACGGCGCGATGGCCAGCCAGTTCTCCATGAAGAACACGGGGGCGAGGAGGGTGTACGGAACGCCCGCGCGGGCGAGGTGGCGCTCGATCTCGCCCTTCGACTCGAGGTGCGGGAGCCCCGTGGGCCGATCCGCGCCCGCCATCGAGCTGTAGACGAGGTGCGGGATCTCGGCGGCCCGCGCCGCGGCCGCCAGCGCGCGGCCGTGCCGGACCTCCGCCTCGACGCCGGCCTCCGCGGAGGTCGCCAGGGCGAACGCCCCGTGGCACCCGCGCATCGCGAGCGCGAGCGGCCCGCGATCGTCGAAGCCCCCTGCGTGGAGCTCGGCGCCGAGCCGCTGGAGGAGGCGGGCCTGCGCTCCCCCGGGGTTCCGCGTGTAGATCCGCACGCGCTGTCCGCGCGCGAGGAGCTGCCGCGCGAGCGCCCCGCCCTGCCTCCCCGTGGCGCCGGCAACGAAGAAGGTCCGTTGCCTCATGTCCCGATGCGGCCTCCCGCGGCCCGCGAGGTGGGCCGCGCACGCACGTGTACGTATCACGCACCAGACGGGCGTACCCCTGCCCGCTCGGGTGTCACTCCCCCGTGCCCGTGCCCCAGCCCGAGCAACGAACCGTTCAGCGTTTCTCCACCGACGCGCCGGCAGGCCCCAACGCTCCCCCCGCCACCCGCGGCGACACCGGCGGGTAGTAGCTCGCCCCGTGGTTGGCGCCGAACAGGACGTCGTAGACGATCGTCCAGTACTCCGCGTCCGTCGCGCGGATCCTCGGATCGTCCAGGGGAACGACCGCGCCGGTCGCGTCGAGGACGAGGTTGCGCGAGAAGCCGGGGAGCCGGTCGCGGACGTCGGCGAGGAACCCGTAGAACGGCGGCAGCTCGAGCCCCGCCAGCTCGGCGACGTACAGCGCCAGGAACTGCGGGCTGAGCACCTTCCCGCGCGGCGGCGGGATGGGGAAGTTGGCGTGCACCACCCCGCCCTCCAGGTACCTCCGGCGCGCCTCCTCGACCGGATCGAGGCCCTTCGTGAGGAACCCGGTCTCGGCGAACAGCGCGTCCGCGCCGGGCAGGTGGTCGCCGAAGAACAGGAGCAGCGTCGGCTCCTCCTGCGCGTCCACGAACCGGACGAGCTCCCGGAGCGATCGATCCGCGTCGGCGAGCCCCTGCGTGTACGTGCGGAGCTCCGCGGCGGCCTTCTCCGAGAGCCCCATGGCCGGGACGTCGTGGTCGAGCTCCGCGTAGCGGTTCGGCCGGTACGGCCCGTGGTTCTGCACGCTGATCGCGTAGATGAACCACGGGTCGTCCGTCCGGCGCGTCTCCTCCAGCACGACGCGCGTGAGCATCCGGTCCGAGAAGTAGTCGCCCTTCTTCTCCGGGCCCGCCATGTCCTCGATGCCGCGGAAGACGTCGAACCCCATGAGCGGGTAGACGCGGTCGCGGCCCCAGAACCAGCGGTGATACGTGTGCAGGCCTGCGGTGTGGTACCCGTGCGCCTCGAAGAGCCGCGCGATCGAGGGGAGCGGCCGGCGGACGTACTGCTGGAACGCCCGCGAGCCCGGGGGGAAGTACTTCACCGGCAGTCCGGTCAGGAACTCGAACTCGGGATCGCAGGTGTTCCCGCCGAAGGCCGGGGTCACGAGCCGGAACCCGTAGCCGGCCTCCTGGAGCGCGCGGTACTGCGGCGTCGCCTCGAAGCCGAGCTCGACCCCCGGGAGGCTCCGGACGTCCCAGAACGACTCGCTCATGTAGACGAGCACGTTGGGCCGCCGCGCGGGGTCGCGGGCGGCCACGGGCCGGTACTTCCCGAGGAGCCGCTCGATCTCCGCGCGCCCGTACCGCGGCGGCGCGCGGACGCGCGCGCTCTCCGCGTACATGAAGAACCCGTACAGGACGCCGTTCAGCTTGTAGTTCTGGTACGGGTGCCAGTGGATGTTCCGGATGCCGAGCGTCCGGTTGAGCCCCTCGGCGTGGGTGCTGGGCGCGGAGGCGGCGTACCCGAGCAGCCCGGCCACGCACAGGAGCGTGGCGACCCGCGGGAGCGGGCGCGCGCGCAGGTGGGGCAGGCGGTCATGGACGCGGCGGAGCAGGAGCGCGACCGTCACGACGCCGGCCACGCCGAGCCCGATGATCTGCGCGTAGTAGCCCTCCAGCGAGGCGAGCTCCCGCAGGAAGAGGAGGTCGCTCGGGAGGACGGGGAGGTCGAGGACGCGCAGCTTCAGCCGGTCTGCGTACCCGAGCGCGAGCACGAGCGGCGTGAGCACCGCCAGGGAGTAGAACGCGGAGTTGAACAGCGCGTGCAGTCCCGCGAACACGAGCGCGAGGATCGCGAGGTTCACGAGGAAGAGGACGGGGTGGACGCGCGGCCAGTCGAGGACCACGGTCCGCACCGACCCCACGTGGAGGGCCTGGAGCGCGAACAGGAGGGCGACGATCGACACCCCGTAGACGGCCCAGGCGATCGCCCTGCGGACGGTCGGTCGGTGGGTCGGTCTCCGTGGAGCGTCCATGGTTCGGCGGGGGATCTACCCGAGTCACGCGGTCGTCACCAGACCGTGACCGTGAAGATGCTCACCACCCCGCCCGATCGAAGCTCCCGGCGTGGCCGGGGGCGACCGGGTTCGGCCCGCGCAGCCCGCGCCAGATCGCGAGCGCCTCGGCCGAGGCGTAGGGCCGGTGCACGAAGTGGACGCGGAGCGCGCGGGCGCCGGCGTCGAGGAGCGCGCGGAGGTGGGGCGCGAGGGTGAAGGGCGCGTCGCCCAGGGTGACGCTCCGGCAACGATCGTTGACCACCCGGACGCGGCCGCCGTGCGACGACGTGAGCTCCATCGCCTCGAACGTGCAGTCCGCCGGCCCCGGGCAGGTTCCCCGGAGCGTCGCGTAGGGGCACGACTCCGAGAGGAAGAGGGGCGCGTCCTCGTACACGACGACCGCGGCGGCGGGGCCGAGCGCGCCGAGGAGCGCGGCGAGGTTGGCGCGGACGTCCTCGGGGGAGAGCGTCACCCGTCGGAGGCCCAGCTCCCGGAGCGCGGCGGCCGCCCCGCGGTTCACGCAGTACAGCGGCCAGTCGGAGGTGAGATCGAGGCCGTGCGGCGCGCCGGGCCGGAGGCCGAGCAGCGCCCAGGAGGCGACGTTCGTGAGCTCCCAGCGATCGAAGCCGGCGCCGCGGAGCGCGGCGATGCGCGCGCGGAGCGCCTTCTCTTCCCACGCGCGCACGACGGGCGGGAGCGCGAGGCGGAGCTTCTCACGCCCGCCGGCGCGGGCGCCGGCGGCCTCGAGCCGCGGGACGAGGTCGCGCACGGGTTCGCGCCCGAGGTCGACGACCAGCTCCTCGACCGTGGCGAGCTCCTCGGGGGGGAAGGCATCGAAGGTGGAGAGGCGGTCGGTCTTGAGGATCCACGAGACGTCGGCGCGCGCGGCCGCTCGGGCCGAGGGGGCCTCGAGCCCCGGGCCTCGGGCCTCGGGCGCTGCCCCCAGCTCCCCCTTCGCCGCCGCCACCCGCGCGTTCACGTCCGCGCGGATGGCGGAGTCGAGCGCCTCGGAGACCGCCCGCCGGGCGTCGTTGAGCCGCGACACGGGGACGAAGCGCCCCTCCGGATCGCGCCAGGTGAGCTCCGCCAGGGCGAAGCGCGTCTCCCCGAGCTTCTCCAGCGCCGCCCGCGCCGTGGCGACCATCTTGCCCGGGTCGCGCGCAGGCTCGAACCGGCCCACCACCTCGGCCTCGGCCCGCACGGCCCGCCCGGGCGCCACCTCGGCGGTCGCCTCGAGCCGGACC
>JAEYOU010000409.1 GCA_023411405.1 Pseudomonadota bacterium
CGCCCGCCCCGAGCCCCGCGCCTGCGCCGGAGTCGGCCGCGCCGGCCCCGGCGAGCCCCCTCCCACCCGGCCTGACCGACGCCCAGGTCCAGCGGGTCCTCGGCAGCGCGCGCGGCGCGTTCCAGAAGTGCCTGCGCGACCCCTCGCGCGGGGTCTCGGAGCCGATCGGCGGGCGCCAGGTCACCCTCCGGTTCAACGTGTCCCCGAGCGGCGAGGTGGGCTACGCGACCATCGACGACGTCGTGATCTCGTCCGCGCCCGTGGGCCAGTGCCTCAAGAGCGCGGCCCGCACCCTCGTCTTCCCGGCGTTCCGCGGCGATCCGATCAAGGTGGACGCGCCGGTGTCCATCCCCGACCGGTGACGGCCGGGATCACTTCCCGGGACAGAGCTTCCGCGCCTCGGCGAGCTCCGCGCTGTCCGGCGCGACCTTCTGCGCCTGGTCGACCATCCGCCGGGCCTCGGCGCAACGGCCCTGGCGCGCGTACCCGAGCCCGAGCACGGCGAACGCGGCCGGGACCGGCGCCTGCTCCAGCGCCCGCTGCGCCTGCTTCACGGCGGCGTCCGCCTGGCCGAGCTCGAGGAGGCGGCGCGCCATGTTCACGTCCCGCATCGACTTCTGGACGAGATCGCCGCCCGGGAGCGGAGAGGCCTCGGGGGAGAGGGCGCGGTCCAGGGCGGCGCGGTCGAGCTCGCCGAGCGCGAACCGGACGTGGGCCTTGATGGCGTCGGCGAAGTCGACCTGGCGGTAGGGCTCCATCGCCACGAGCGCGCCCTGCGCATCGGCGATGCCGACCGCCGGGTGGGTGCGCACCTGCAGCGCCTGGTACAGCTTGTCTCCCTCGTCGACGAGGACCGCCATCCGGGCTCCGGTCGCGGCCACGTCCGCCTTCACGTCGGCGGCCGGCGCCGTGCCCGACACGACGATCACCCAGCGCACGCTCTTCGAGGCCAGCTCCTTCTCGCAGGCGGCGAGCTGCCGGAGCGCGTCGAGCGACCGCTCCTGTCCCGGGCGGACGAAGACGAACACGTTGGCCCGGGCGGCCCGCGAGAAGAGGGGCGCCTTCCCGCCCGCGAGGGCCGGGAGCTCGACGGGGTCGAGCTTCGTGCCCGGCTCCGCGAACGCCTGGGCCGCCGGCGGGAAGAGGGCGAGCAGGGCCACGACGAGGCACGGCAGGCGTGGGGCGAGCCGGGAGCGTCGGATCGATCGGGTGGCGTTCATCGCGGGCGGTCCCTCCCGAGCGCACAGGGCGTCTTCTCGGCGATGGTCTGGCCGTAGCTCGGCTCGAGGCGCACGGCGACCTCGAACGCCCGGCTCGCCTCGCCGGACCGGCCCAGCCGGCCGAGGATCTTGCCTTGCAGGCAGTACGCGGAGCCGCTCGGGGCGATGGCGAGCGCCTTGTTCACCTGGACGAGCGCCAGCTCGAGCTGCCCCTGCTCGAAGAGCCGGGCGCCGAACTGCTCGAGGCGGCGCGCTGCCCCGTCCTCGGGCCGCTCCTCGGTCTTGCCCGGATCCACCGCCTGCGCGAGCTCGGCCTCGGTGAGCTCTCCGAGCGTGAACCGGACGTGCGCGGCCACCCGCTCGCCGAAGTGGACCGCCCGGTAGGGCACGGAGGACGTGACCCGCCCTCGCCGGTCGAGGAACACGAGCGTCGGGTGCATCGCGACCCGGAGCCTGGCGTAGAGCGCGTCGCCGCGGTCCAGCACGAACGGCATCCGGACCGACGACGACGACGCGAGCGCGCGCGCCTCGGCGACGGCCGTGTCCTGCGGGAGGATCGCCAGCCAGCGGACCCCCTTGTGCACGGCCTCGCGCGCCGCGAGCTCCCGCAGCGCCTCGGCGCAGTGGGGGTGGTTCGTCTTCACGAAGACGAGGACGTGCGCGGCCATCCCCGGCGCGATCAGGCGCTCCCGGCCGCCGGCCAGGCTCGCCAGCTCCATCGGCTCGACCTGGGCGCCGATCTCCACGGCGGACGCCGCCCATGGAGCGGCGAGCGCCGCGCAGAGCACCACGCGGATCAGCCGGCGGGCGCCGCGGCTCATTGCGCGGGGCTCGCGCGCGGGACCGCGCTGGTCATGACCTTGTTGTTGTACGAGCGGGCGGAGTGGCACGTCTTGATGCACGTGCCGCCGGTCTCGGTCCGGGTGTAGCCGATGTTGAGCAGCCACGCGTTGGGGCCGTACGGCACGGAGTCGCGCATTCGCTTCGACTGCTTCGCGGCGTGGACCTCGTGGCACGCCCGGCAGGAGCGCCCGCGCTCCCGGGCGACGTGCACGAAGTGGAGGTTCGTCGAGCCGTCGCGGAACCCGGTCAGCGTGGTGGTCACGGCCTCCGACACGACCTTCTCGTTGTGGCAGCCGAAGCAGAGCGCGTAGGTCTTCTTCTCGAAGGGCGCGTAGAAGCCCTCCGGGTACTGCGCGACCAGGAGCCGGTAGTGCTCGCCGCCGTGCGTCCGGTGGCAGGCGGAGCAGTCCTTGGCCTTGACCGGATCGTGCCAGACGGCGTTCTCGGCCAGCATCTTGGTGTAGTTCGGCATGGGCTTGCCGTCGTGGGAGCGCATCCCGTCCTTGGAGTGGCAGTTGACGCAGAGGTCGAACGGGAGCCCGATGAGGAGCCGGTCGATGTTCGCGGCGTGGGGGTTGTGGCAGTTCGAGCACTTCTTCCCCTTCACGAGCGCGCTGTGCTTCACCCGGGCGGCCGTCATCTGGGCCCCGATGCCGGTGTGGCAGGAGTTGCACAGCGACACCACGTCGGTGTGGAGCAGCGCGGGCTCGCGGGAGTTGTGCGGGTTGTGACAATCGGTGCAGGAGTCCTTCGCCGAGACGTGCTGGTGGCGGCGGTTCATCACCGACGCCAGGTCGTCGTGGCAGGAGAAGCACTCCTCGTTGATCGTCTTGTGGCGGATCGGCCCGGGCTTCTTCGGGTCGTTGCTCACGTGGCACACGATGCACTGCCCCGCCTCGAACGGCGCCATCGAGTACTTCGCCTGGTCTGCGGGGAACGGCTTCAGCGCGACGCCGCGCCGGACCGCGGTGCGCCGCACCTCGGTGCGCAGGGGCGCGGCGAAGGCCTCCGCGTACGGGAGGAGCGCGACGAGGACGACGAGGAGCGACGTCGTTGCCACGTGTCCGTTCATGACACCACCGTCGGACCGGTGAGTGGGGCAGGCCCTGCACTCGATCCAACCTCCTCGGGGCGTCCGGCACAAGTCGCGGCGCGCCGCGTGTCACGGAGCCGCACCCCGGGGCAAGGAAGGACGGCGGCACCGCGACGCGGTGGGCGTAGCGGCTGATACGAGGTCTCGGCGCCGGCCACCTTCACCGACGGCGCACCACCTGCGCGGACACACCGCCGGTGCCGGGAGCGCGGCAGCGGCGCGCGCCCGCGATCACGCTCAGGCTCGGCCCGGCTCGCGCGACGGTCTACAGCCGGAACACCTTCACCGCCGACGACACCTGCTCCGAGACCTCGCGCAGCACGCCGGCGGCCTCACCGGTGGTGTGCACGGTCTTGAGGGTGTCCTCCATCATCAAGGACAGGTCCTCGACCGCGTTCGAGATCTGCCCGATGCCGGTGCCCTGGGAGGCGACCGCGCCGGAGATCTCGCGCACCGCCGAGAGGTTCTCGCGCACGATGCCGGTGAGCCCCGCGACGCTCTCGCCGAGGCGCTGCGTGCGCGAGGTGCCCTCCTCGAGGCCCGCGTGCGCCGCCTCGACGAGCGAGGCGGACTCCTTGATGCCGTTGAGCACCTCGGCGAGCACGGTGCGGACCTCGATGGTCGCGCGGATGGACCGGTCGGCGAGCGACCGGATCTCGCGGGCGACCACGCCGAACCCGACGCCGGCCTCGCCGGCGCGCGAGGCCTCGATCGCGGCGTTGAGCGCCACCACGTTCGACTGGTCCGCGAGGTCCTTCACGGTGGCGGTGATCGCCGCGATCCGCTGGGCGCTCGTGGCGAGGCGGGCGATCCGGTCGACCACCTGCCGGGTCTGGTCCTGGATCACCTCCGCCGAGCTCAGGTTCTCGGTCATCGCGGTCTCGCCGTCGCGGCCGAGCGCCTCGGCCTTCTGGGCGACGCGGAGCACGCCCTCCGCCTGGCCGACCGTCTCGCGCGACGATTCGCGCAGCGCCGACGAGGTCCGCCGGGCCTCCTCGAGCGCGCTCGCCTGCCGGGAGATGCTCTCGCCCTGGGCGCGGGTGATGCCGCCGAGCTCGGTGGCCGACGAGAGGAGGCGATCGGTCGCGCCGCGCATCTCGATGGTGATGCCGCGGAGCGTCTCCATCATCTCGCCGAAGGCGCGGCCGAGGTCCCGGATCTCGTCGTCGCCGGAGACCGGCACCCGCACGGTGAGGTCGCGCTCCGTCGAGACGCGGCGCGCGCCCTGCGCGAGGAGCTCCAGCGGCCGGAGCAGCTCGCTCCGGAAGCCGCGGAACATGAAGAACACGAACCCGAGCGCGCCGGCGACGAGGGCGACGAGCAGGAAGAGGAGGAAGTTCGCGCGCGACTTCGCGCCGTCGAGCCGCTCCTTCAGGCTCTTCTGGCCCGCGTGGACGATCTCGGAGATCGCGGTGCTGAAGTCGCGGTGGATCTGGCCCAGCCGGCCGGTGGCGCTGAGGCCGGCCTCCTTGGCCGCGAGCTGCGTCTGGGCCGACTCGAGCTCGGCCTCCGCCTCGGCCGCGGCGGCGGCCGCCGCGTCCTCCGCCAGCGACGGCTCGGTCGGCGGCGGGAGCGCCTTCGCGCCCTTGGCCTTCTTGGGCAGGAGCTTGGCGGACGCGGGCTGCGGCCGGGGCCGGACGCGCTTCGTGCCCGACTTGGCGCCCTGGGCGGCGGCGACGGTCTCCTGCAGGACCGTGCCGGTCTGCTCGACGAGCGCGTCCACCGCCTTGCCCGCCGCCGCCGCGTCGGCGCCCGGGAGCTTCTGCGCGCGCGCGCGGAGCTCGTCCTCGACGACCTTCAGCCTGCCGAGGTCGTTCTCGGTCACCGCGCCGGTCGCCGCGATCTCGGAGGCGCCGTGGACGTAGGACCGGGCCTGATCGCCCATCTCCTCGAGGACGTGGTCCGTCTCGAAGTACTGCTGCGTCGAGGAGACCGAGCTGTAGACGCTGTTCTGCAGCAGGGCGGCCACGCCTGCGATCGCCATGGTCGCGGCCAGCATCGTGACGGAGGAGAACTTGAGGCGGTTGGCGATCTTCATGCGTTCCTCTCCCGGGGGCCGGCCTTGCGATGGGCGAGCCGCGCCATCCCTGGGGCCCCGATTCTGCCACGATCCCTCGGGCGAACCGAATCCCCGACCCACCGTACGCCGGCACGCGTTGACCACCTTGGATTACGATCGCGCCGATGTGGTTCGACGCCCTCCTGCACGCCCGATCGCTCTCGCCACGGGACGTCTCCGACCTCCGGTTCTTCGGCGTGACGGGGGCGCTCGTGCCCTCGGGCGACGACCTCGGCCCCGGGGGCGCCGCCGCGGTGGAGCGGGGGTGGCGGGAGACGGTGGCCGCGGCGCGCCGGCTCCGGCGGGCGGGGCTGGCC
>JAEYOU010000425.1 GCA_023411405.1 Pseudomonadota bacterium
CGCGTGGCGCGCGCTCGTGGCGGCGCTCGGCCGCGTGCCGCCGGAGGAGCACGCGGCCGTGGTGGCGAGCGCGCGCTCTCTCTTCGAGCGCTGGGAGGCGTGGCTCCGTTCACCCGGCGCCCGCGTCGCGCAGCTCCAGGGCGCGAGCGGCGTGCACGCAGGGACCTGACGCCGCTCACGCCACGCGGCGCCCCGCCTCCGCGAGGATCCGCTCGAGCTCCTCGATCGGCGGCGGCTTCGGCAGGTGCGCGTCGAACCCGGCGGCGAGCGCCTCGTCGCGATCCCGCTGCTGCGCGTAGCCGGTGAGCGCCATCGCGAAGACGTGGTCGTCTCGCTCCGCCGCCCGGATCGCGCGGATGACGTCGAGCCCGCTCATGTCCGGGAGGCCCACGTCGCAGATGAGGACGTCGGGACGCTTCGCCGCGACGGCGTTCATCCCATCCCGGCCGGTGGAGGCGGTGGTCACGCGGTTGCCCGTGAGCTCGAGCAGATCGGCGAGGGTGGCGGCCGCGTCCTCGTTGTCCTCCACGATGACGACGTCGAGCCCGCTGGCGTTCTTGACGGTCATTGGGGCGGCCTCCCTCCGCGAAAGGATCGGGACTCTAGCGCGCGCGCCGGCCGGAGCCCACACCCCCGGCGCCCCCCTCGACGGGGCGCGACTGCGGGCCCCGCGGGGGTGGGAGCCGGTACGCGGCGCGGCGCTCGTCCGCCGCCCTCCCCCTCAGGCGCCGCGGGGGATGATCGCGCCCTCGTCCGGCCGCAGCGACCGCGCGAGGAGCTCGATGTCGGCCGGCTTCGCCAGGTGCACGTCGAAGCCCGCCGCGAGCGAGCGCTCCACGTCGGACGGGTTCGCGTAACCGCTCAGCGCGATGAGCCGGAGATCGCGCAGCGCGGGATCAGACCGGAGCTCGCGCGCGACGTCGAAGCCCGTCATCCCGGGCAGCCCGAGGTCGCACACCACGACGTCCGGCCGCTCGGCGCGCGCGGCGGCGACGGCCTCCGGGCCCGCGCGCGCCACCTCGACGCGGTTGCCCTCGAGCTCGAGGGCCTCGCGGAGCGTCGCCGCCGCGTCGGGGTCGTCCTCGACGATCAGCACGCGGAGGACGGACCGGGCGGCCACCGGCGCCACGAGCGCGAGCCGCGTCGCCTTCCGGCGGTCGAGCGGGAGACGGACGGTGAACGTCGCTCCTCGCCCCGGCCCTTCGCTCTCCGCGGTGACGTCCCCGCCCTGGAGCTCGGCGAGCCCCTTCACCAGCGCGAGCCCCAGCCCGAGCCCGCCGGCCGCCCGCCCGAGCGTGTCCTCGCCCTGCACGAACGGCTCGAAGAGGCGCTCGCGCAGCTCGCGGCGGAGCCCTGGGCCGCTGTCGGCCACCTGGACGGCGACCCGCCCCTCGCCGGCGTCGCGCAGGCGGACCTGCGTCCACCCTCCGCGTGGCGTGAACTTGGCGGCGTTGTGGAGGAGGTTGCCGAACATCTGCGTCAGGCGGGCGGGATCGGCGTACACGGACTGCGGCTCGTGGAGCTCGGTGTGGAGCTCGAGCCGGATGCCGGCGGCCTCGAACAGGGGCTGGTGATCCTCCGCCACGCGCTGCACGAGGCCCCGGAGCTCCACCCGCTCGCACTGGAGCCGGATCTTCCCGCGCGCGACGCGGGTGACGTCGAGGAGATCGTCGGTGAGCCGCGAGAGTTGGCGCGCCTGGCGCTCGACCACCGCGAGCGCGCGCCCGGCCTGCTCCGAACCCGGAGCAGCGCGCCGCAGGATGTAGAGCGCGTTCAGGAGCGGGGCCAGCGGGTTGCGGAGCTCGTGGGACAGCACGCCGAGGAACTCCGTCTTGACGCGGTCCGCACGCCGGAGCTCCTCCTCCACGAGCTTCCGGCGCGTGACGTCGAGCGCCATGCCGATCATCCGGACCGGCCTGCCCTCGTGATCGCGGTGGATGCGGCCCTTGGTGACGAGCCAGCGGAACCCGCCCGAGGGCAGGGGCACGCGCATCTCGGCCTCGTACTCCGTCCCCGCCGCCAGCGCCTGCCGCACGCGCTCCTCGACCTTGCCCCGGTCGTCGGGGTGGAGCGCCGCGAGGAAGCGCTCGTAGGTCACCGCCGTGTCCGGCGGGACCTCGAACAGCTCCCGGCTCCGGGGCGACCACGTCAGGGCCCCGGCGGCGAGGTCCCAGTCCCAGCTCCCCGCCTGCGCGGCGTCGAGGACGAGCCGCAGCTCCTCCTCGCGCTTGGCCAGCGCCTCCTCCGCCCGCTTGCGGTCGGTGATGTCCACGAAGGCGCCCACGGCGCCGCGCGGCCTCCCGGACGCGTCGAGGAGCGGGATCGCCTCTCCGAGGAGGTGACGCCGCGTGCCGTCGGGCCGGAGGATCTCCAGCTCCGCGGCCGCGACGCGTTGCCCGGTGCGCGCGGCGCGCTGCACCGGGAGGTCGTCGTCCGCGAGCGGGCGGTCGCCGCGGAGGGCGCGGTACACGGGCGCGCTACCGTTCGCGGGCGTGAGCGAGGCGTTGGCGCCGGCGGGGAGGCCCGCGACCTCGTTGGCGGCGCGGTTCCCGGTGAGGATCCGGCCCTCGCGATCGTGCGCGATCCAGATCGGCGCGGGCACCACCTCGAGGATCTCGGAGAACTCCCTCGACTGCGCCCGGGACGCCGCCTCGCTCTCCTCCAGGGCGCGCTTCGCCGCCCCGAGCAGCCGGAGCTGCTCCTGGATGGTCGTCGCGCTGCGGGCGGCCTCGAGCAGCGCGTCGCGGAAGAGCGCGGCGAGCATGCTCACGGCCGCTGCGCTCACGGTGAAGATCCCGGTGGCGGCGAGCGCAGGCACCCCGAACGACCAGGCGTGGAGCGGCGGGAGGAAGACGTAGTTGGCCGTGGCCGCCGCGAGGGCGACGGCGGTGAGCCCCGGCCCGCGCCCGCCCAGGAACGACGCCACGGCCGCCGCCACGAAGAAGATCGCGAACGGCGCGAGCATCGGGTCGGGATGGATCGCGTGCTGGAGGACCGCCGTGAGCCCCACCAGGACGACGGGCTCGGCATAGCGGAGCGGGGTCCGAAGCCGCGGCGGGACGGCGCCGTCGATCGCCCTCAGCGCCCGCTGCGCCACGGCCAGCCGGCTCGGTACGTCGGTTGGGGGCGGCCGATCGGACCGTCGAGCCAAGGAGGACCTCGCGGAGCCAATATCCGCGATGTCCGTCCCGCGCACAGGCCATCCGATGGAGCGCCCCCAACGAGTTGGACCGAAGCGCCGCGCAGCCGCGACCTGCCGAGCGGATCACCCCTCGACGAGCTCGACGAACGGGTTCACGCCGCTCGCTTCCTCCAGGACGCGGACGGACGCGTGGGGGGCGGCGCGGGCGCCGATCCCGGCCAGCTCCTCGCGCGTGCGGTAGAGGAGCTCCCAGTCGAGGAGGTACTCCATGACCCACCGGTGCACGTGCGGGACCATGTTGCCGATCAGCACGACGCCGCCCGGTCCGGCCGCAGCGCAGAGGTTGCGCGCGAGCCGGACGGCCGTGGGCTCGCGGAAGTAGTCGAACAGCCCGGCGGAGTAGACCGCGTCGAACGGTGGCACGCCTTCGAAGAGCCGGAGGTCGCGGAGCAGTCGCCGCACCGACTCGTTCAGGAACTCGATCCGGACGCGACCGGGGAAGCGGGCGTCGGCGAGCGGGCGCAGGCGCTGGAAGGCATGCTCCAGCGCGCGCTTGTCCTGGTCGAAGAGGACGATCTCGAGCTCGGGCACCTCGTCCAGCTCGCGGAGCAGCTCCTGGAGCTCGCGGGCCGGGCCCGCGGCGACGGAGAGGATCCGGACCGCGCGCCCCGCGCCGGCGCGCCGCGCGAGCAGGTCTCGCAGCAGCTTTTTCACCAGGTCCTTCCGGCAGCGCACGGCTTGCGCGGCCGCGGCGCGCATGAAGGCGTAGCCGAGCGTGCGAGCGAACAGCGTCGGCCCCTCGAAGTCGCGCTCGTACAGGTAGTTCATCACCTCGAAGTCGCCCGCGTAGCCGAGCGGCTTGTGCCTCGCCCGGTGCATCCAGGGGACCTGCATGAGCGCGCCGTGGAGCTGCCGGACCGCGAACGCCCGGTCGGCGGGAGCGTCCGCCGGATCGGCGTCACCCAGCGCGACGCCCGCGGCGGTGAGGAGGCGGAGGACCTCGCCCGCCACCTGCTCGCGGAGCCGCGCGACGAGCGCGGTCCGCGCGACCGAGCTCTCGCCCTGCACGACGTGCCAGGGCAGCGTCGCCTCGAGCCGGCGGAGCCGCTCCTCGAGCTCGGCCAGGTAGAGCGCGAGCTCCGAGACGCACGCCCGGAAGGAGGCGCCGGCCGGGCGCCACCAGGCCTGCTCCTCGACGCGGAGCCCGGCCGCCCCCGGGAGCCACACCTCGCGCAGGAGGCGTAGCTCGTCTCCGTCGAGCACGCGCACGCCGAACGAGGCGGCCACCACGCGCGCCACGCCCTCCCCGCGCACGCCGCGGACCTCGGCCGGCCCCGCCCAGAGCACGTACGCGTCGAGCTTCACCGACAGCGGAAGCGTGCGCCCCGCCGCGAGGTCCGGGAGCAGCGCGGCGCCGAACGCCACGCCGTTCCGGGAGACGTCGAGGAGCGGGCACTCGACGATCGCCTCGCCCGCCTGGACGGCCACCGTGCAGCGGAGCGGTGCGAGCTCCGCGGCCCCGTACCGGTGCGGCCGGAACGTGAGCACCCGCCCCTCGCCGCCCTCGAGCTCCTCGTACGTCCGGATACCGCGGGGCGCAGCGGGCGCCGGAGCGCTCGAGACGTGCGCACCCGTCGTCTCGTCGGGACCCTGCATCCGCGCCTCCCGGCCGCACCTCTCCGACATTCTGTCGCCGCCTCCGGGCCCGTGCTCCGCCGCTCGCCGGGAGGACCGGCGAGCGATCGAGGCGCCGGGCCGACGCAGGCGCCCGCCTGGGCTGGAATGATCCGAGGTGCGCGTCGGTAAGGGTCTTGCACCTGCCGGCAGGACCCGTGGTGCGGAGCCGAGGAGCGGGCGAATGGAACGTACCAGCAGCGTCGCGGCCGCTCGGCCGCCCGAACCATCTCGCGCCGCCGGCGGCGCCCCGCTGAGCCCCCACGACGCGTTCGAGTGGCTGGAGGCGCTGCCCGCCATCGCGTGGCGGACCGACGAGCGCGCCCTGATCGTCGACCGCAACCGCCTCTGGTTCGAGTACACCGGGCGCCCCCGCGAGACGGCGTCGGGGACCGACTGGCTCGACGTCATCCACCCGGAGGACCAGGAGCGCGCCGCGCGCGCGGTGCAGGGCGCCGTCGCCACGGGCGGGATGCTCGACTGCGAGTTCCGGGTCCGGCGGTGGGACGGGGTCTACCGCTGGTTCCTGGCGCGGGCGACGCCCGTCCGCGACGCCGCGGGGCGGGTGACGGGGTGGATGGGCATCGCGACCGACATCGAGGATCGCCGGCGCGCCGAGGAGGCCCTGCGCGAGGCGGACCGGCGGAAGGACGAGTTCCTCGGCGTGCTCTCCCACGAGCTCCGCAACCCGCTCTCGCCGGTGGCCTCCGCGGTCTACATCCTGGAGCGCGTCGATCCCACCGGGGCCCAGGCGCGGAGGGCGCGGGAGATCATCGCGCGCCAGACGCGCCACCTCACCCGCCTCGTGGACGACCTGCTCGACGTCACCCGGATCATCCGCGGGAAGGTCGAGCTGCGGCGCGCGCGGCTCGACCTCGGCGAGGTCCTGCGCCGCACGGCGGAGGACCACCGGGCGCTCATGGACGAGCGCGGGATCCGCTTCACCATCGAGCTCCCCACGTCACCGCTCCCGATGGACGGCGACGCGACCCGGATCTCGCAGATCGCCGGCAACCTCCTCCTCAACGCCGCGAAGTTCACGCACAGCGGCGGCGCCGTCACCCTGACCGTCGTCGCGGGGCCGGACGCGCACGAGCTGCACGTGAAGGACGACGGGTCGGGGATCTCGGCCGACCTCCTGCCGCGCGTGTTCGAGCCGTTCACCCAGGGGCCGCAGGGGCTCGCCCGGACCCCGGGCGGCCTCGGCCTCGGGCTCGCCCTCGTGAAGGGGCTGGCCGAGCTGCACGGGGGCCGCGTCGCGGCGTACAGCCCCGGGCCCGGGCGCGGCGCGGAGCTCGTCGTCACGTTCCCCGTCGCGCCGACCGCGGCGCCACGTCAGGCGCTCCGCACCGCGGCGGAGCGGGCCCTGGA
>JAEYOU010000437.1 GCA_023411405.1 Pseudomonadota bacterium
GTGTACCCGAGCGCGAAGAGCGCCTCCGCGCGGCGGGCCTCGTCCTCGAGCGCCACCAGGAGCGGAGCGAGGTCCGCTCCCCCGAGGAGCGCCCACGCGGCCGCCGCCTGCCCGAACCCATCGCCTCCCTCGCGCACCCACGCCTCGCACGCCGCGCGGGCGGCCCTCGATCCGAGCGCGAGGCCCGTCTCCATCGCCAGCGCGCGCTCGGCGGGGTCCTCGGCGCCGAGCGCGTGCTCCACGAGCTGCGGCGGGATCCGCTCCGGGAAGACGCGCCCGACGAGCAGCGCCGCCTGGCGAAGCGCGGGCTCGTTCGAGCGCGCCGCCGCATCGAGGCGCACGCCGGGATCGACGCGGCGGAAGGCGAGCACCCGCAGCACCTGCGCCTGCGCGAGCGGGGTCCCCTGCGCGAGCAACGGGGCGAGGCGCGGGAGGAGGTCGCTCCGCGGGGTGAGCTGCAGCGCACGCACCACGCCGTCCTGGTGCGGGGCCTCCCCCTCGACCAGCACCTTCGCGACCCGCTCGGTGAAGTCGCCGTCCTCGGAGGCGAGGAGGGCGGACGCGGCGGCGAACGTGACGGCGGGATCGTCCGCGGCCAGGGCGGGGACGAGGAGGCGCTCGGCCGCGCGACGCCCGGCCACCACGAGGCCCTCGAGGTGCGCGAGCATCCGCTCCTCCGGGCCGTCGCGCACCTCCGCGAGCGTGTACGCGGGATCGACGAGCGCGCGCTCCCGCTGCTCGGACAGGAAGGCCGCTTCGTCGAGGTGCTCCTCGACGAGGTCGAGCCGGAGGGAGATCGATGACGCCATTGTGCCGTGGCCGTGGAGCCGACGCGCCGGAGCGGCCCACCCGCCTCGTGCGGCGCCGCAGAACCTCGACGACCCGGCATCCTACCGCACCAGGGCAGGGGCGAGCGGACCTACCGCGCCTTTCGCCCGGCGCGGTCGTCACGCCCCGGCTCACGCGCGGCGCGGCCCTTCCCCTGACCCCAGCTCCACCCGTACCGCTCCAGCGCGACCATCCCCCGCTCGTCGAACCGGACCCCCTCCTTCCGCAGCTTCGCCTCCTGGACCGCCGCGCCCATCGGATCGAGGATCGTGATCCGCGCCCGCCCGCGCGGCCGCGCGCCGAGCACCCGCTGCCACGGGACGTCGTGCTTCGCGCCGCGCAGCGCGGCGAGCGCGTAACCGACCTGCCTCGCCCCGCGCGGCTTGCCGAGGAGGGCCGCGACGGCGCCGTAGGTCGTCACCTTGCCGCGCGGGATCCGGCGGACCACCGCGTAGATCTCCTCCCAGCCTGCACGCATCGCGCGCACGGACGGAGTGTAGCGCCCGCTGCGGCGAGGCTCCCGGACCCGCGCGGGACCGGCGGGGGCAAGTCGACGTTTGCGCGCGGTCCGGGCGGTGTTATCTGTCCCCCCATGAACGTTCGAACCGGCGCCCTGGCGCTCGCCTCGCTCACGCTGGCCGGCTGCGGCATCCAGTCCATCCCCCGCTCCGACAACGCGGTCGCCGCCGCCTGGGCGGAGGTCGAGAACCAGTACCAGCGGCGGGCCGACCTCGTGCCCAACCTCGTGCAGACCGTGAAGGGGTACGCGAGCCACGAGCGCGAGACGCTCGAGGCCGTGATCGACGCGCGGGCGCGCGCGACGCAGGTCACGATCACGGCGGACCAGCTCACCCCGGAGAACCTCCAGAAGTTCGAGGAGGCGCAAGGGCAGCTCCGGAGCGCGCTCGGCCGACTGCTGGCCGTGGCGGAGAACTACCCGAACCTCAAGGCCAACGAGAACTTCCGCGACCTGCAGGCGCAGCTCGAGGGGACCGAGAACCGGATCGGCATCGCGCGGCGCCGCTACATCGAGGCGGTCCAGCAGTTCAACGATCTCGTGACCGTGCCGCCGACGAGCTGGACCAACTCGCTCTTCCTCAAGCGGAAGGCGAAGCCGCAGTTCGCGGCCACCACCCAGGGCGCGCAGGAGGCGCCCAAGGTGAACTTCCAGTGACGGGAGCCGCTCTCCGCTCGCCGTTCGACAGGCTCAGGGCGAGCGGCGGGGGAGCACGAGCGTTCGGCTGGTCCGCGCTCGCGCTCGCCGTCCTCTGGGCTGCTCCGGCGCGCGCCGAGCTCGCGATCCCGCGGCTGACCGGCCCGGTCGTGGACGCGGCGGGGATGCTCGACCCCAACGGCGAGGCGCGCCTCGCCCGGCTCGCCGAGGCCGCGCGCCGGGAGCGCGGGGGCGAAGGCGTCCAGCTCCAGTTCCTGCTCGTCCCGTCGCTCGAGGGCGAGCCGCTCGAGGACTACTCCATCCGCGTCGCGGAGGCCTGGAAGATCGGCTCGCGGGAGTCGGACAACGGCGTCCTCGTGCTCGTCGCGCGCGACGACCGCGCGGTCCGCATCGAGGTGGGCGGCGGGCTCGAGGGCGAGCTCACCGACGTGCAGTCGAAGCGGATCATCGAGGAGGCGATCACTCCGCGGTTCCGCGCGGGGCAGTTCGCGGAGGGGCTCTTCGCGGGCGCGGTCCGGATCCTGTCCGCCACAAACGCCCTCCCCGAGAACGTGGCCGTGCCCCCGCGGAGCCCGCCGCAGCTCCACCTCTCCTCCCTCGCGATCGTCGCGTTCGTGCTGTTCTTCCTGTTCACCCGGATCTTCTCCGGCTTCGGGCGGCGCCGGCGGAGCTCGCTCTGGGCGCTCCCGTTCCTGCTCGGCGGCGGTTCCCGGTGGGGTGGGGGCGGGCGCTGGGGCGGCGGCGGCGGCTTCGGCGGGTTCGGCGGTGGTGGCGGCGGGTGGGGCGGCGGCGGTGGCGGGTTCTCCGGCGGAGGCGCCTCCGGGCGCTGGTGAGACATGAGAGTCGAGACGCTGTTCACCGAGGAGGCCCGCGCGCGGATCGGCGACGCGGTCCGCCGGGCCGAGGCGCTCACGCGCGGCGAGATCGTGACGGTGGTGGTGGAGCGGTCGGATCCGTACCCGGAGGTCCGGATGCGGGGAGGGCTGCTCCTCGCGGCGCTGGCCACCGGCGTCGTCCTCCTCTTCCGGCTCCCGCTCGGCCTCTCCGAGCTCGTGCTCGCGCAGGTCCTCGCCGGCGTCGCCGGCGGGCTCCTGTCGTTCTGGGATCCGCTCGAGCGGCTCCTCGCCGGCCCGCGCGCGATGGACGACGCGGTCCGCGCGCGGGCGGTGCGCGCCTTCGCGGAGCAGGGCCTCCACCGGACGGCCGAGGGGACCGGGGTGCTCGTGTTCGCCTCGCTCTTCGAGCACCGCGCGGTCGTGCTCGGGGACAAGGGCATCCACGGGAAGGTCGGCGACGCCGCGTGGGATCGGGCGGTCTCCGCGCTCGTCGCGGGGCTCCACGACCGGGACCCGGCCCGCGGCTTCGTCGAGGCGGTGGCGATCTGCGGCGCCCTGCTCGCGCAGCACTTCCCGAGCGAGGGCGGGGCGCGCGCGAACCCGAACGAGCTGGAGGACGCGATCCGCGTCAGCCGCTCCTGAGGCCTGGCCCAGCGCGTCGGGTCTCGGGCGTCGGGCGTCGGGCGTCGGGTGGGAGCTCGCTCACGCCCCGCCGGCGCTGCGGAAGCGGCAGGTTCGACAGACGGGGTGGTCCGGGACGTTCGCGACGAGGTCGCGGAACCCGGCCGCGGCCCAGAGCTCCCCCAGCGGCCGCTCCCCGACCGACCCGAGGTCGCCGAGCGCGCCCTCCGCCGCGGCCGGGTGCGGGCAGGGGGCGAGCCGGCCGTCCCAGCGGATCCAGGCCTCCCGCCCGGCGAACGGGCACGGGC
>JAEYOU010000442.1 GCA_023411405.1 Pseudomonadota bacterium
GGCGTGGCGACCGCCGTCGCCGGCGCGACGGCCGGGGACGTCGCCGCGCTCTCGGTGGCCGCCGTCCCGTCGCTCGCGCTGTCGCTGGTGCTCGTGGCGGTGGCCGTGGCGACCGCGGGCTGCGACGACTTCTTCGCGGCCTCGCCGAGGTACCCTGCCAGCGCGCCGTGCCCGTCGATGAGGCGGTCGCCCACCTTCTCCTGCGCCGTGAGCAGCCGGTCGGTCATCCGCTCCTGGGCGGCGAGCCGCTCGCCCACGCTCGCCTCGCGGCGGGTGCGCTCCTCGTCGGCGCGCGCGCGGAGCGCGTCGCGCTCGCGGGCGAGCTCCGTCATCCGCTCCTGCAGGTCGCCGTTCTTCCGCCGGAGCAGCTCGTTGTCGCCGGCGAGCGCGTTCGCGGGCACCTCGAGGCAGGCGCGCATGGCCTCGTCGGAGGGCGCGGGGAGCGCCTCGCCGCGGCTCCAGGCGAGCTGGGCCTGGGTCTGCCAGCGGTGGTCGGCGCGCGCGACGCACTCCTGCATCGAGCGCGTCACGCGGTCGTCGGACCACGGCGGGGCGGGCGCTGCGCAGGGCCCGAGCTCCTCCGTGATCCGTCCGGGCCACCGCTCCGTCTTCTTCACCCAGCAGTCCTCTCGCTGGACGAGCTTCACGGAGGTACAGCCCGCCAGCCCCAGGATCCCCAGCACGGCCGCCCATCGGATCATGTCGTCCCCCGGCCCACACGCTGGAGATCGGCCGGCCGGGAGCCGACTCCCGGGCGAGGGGAGGGCCCATCGGGCGCGCGGGCACCTGGCGTTTGCGCAAACGGGTCGCCGCGCGACCCGCGCCCGCCTCGCCGGGCTGTATCGTTTCACCTCGCGCCGTTCCACGAGATCTCGCCAATAGGAAACGATTTCCGCGAGCCGTCCCGTTTGCCGCCGTCCCTCCGGGCACGAGACGCGGGGAGTCCGGGGGCCTCGGGTGCCGGAGGCAAGCGAAACCCGGCTCCATCTGGGCCTACCTGAAACGGTTTATTGGGCGCTGATCCGTTGCTTCCCGGAAAATCCGGCGGTTGGGCGATCTCGGCGCAGCGGCTGCGCGAAGGGAGCAATGCGGTCGCCGCGCGGCCCAGACACTCGGCCCTTTACCAATCTTCAACGTGTGGTGTAGGGTGCCACTGCTCCGAAATGGAACACCTTCTTTGGTTCGCGGTCCCCGTGCACTGCCGTGCGGGGTGCCGGGGGCCCGGAGTCGAAGCGGTGACCGCCTCCCGTGAAGCGGCGGTCGTCGCTTGCAGTGCAGTCACATGCCGTTCACCCGTGTCGGAGACTGCTCCATGACGTCAATCCTCAAGGCTTCTCGAAGGTTGGTACTCTTCGCTGCGATGGCCGTCGGCCTCGCCGCCGCCGGCGACGCCGGCGCCGCGCCCGTCACCGCCGGTGGCGTGACCGTCGACGTGGTCGCGCCCCAGAACTGGGGCAGCGGTCACAACGGCGCCGTTCGCGTCCAGAACGTCTCCTTCCCCCAGCCCATCACCAGCTTCCGGATCGGGTTCACGCTGAGCGGCTCCTCCATCCAGGGCTCCGGCTGGAACGGCACGATCACGGGGTCGGGGAGCACCTACACCGCGGCCAACGCGCCCTGGCTCCAGTGGAGCCCCATCCAGTCCGGCGGCACGTGGGAAGAGGGGTTCACGGGCGTCGGCACGTGGGGTGGCTCGACGATCACGTCCATCACGATCAACGGCCAGAGCATCCCGCTCAGCGGCGGCCCTGGTGACACCACGCCGCCGAGCGTCTCGCTCGCGAGCAGCGCGACGAGCGTGACCCAGCCGACGACCATCACCCTCACCGCCACCGCGAGCGACGCCAGCGGCATCGCCCAGGTCGTGTTCTTCGACGGCAGCTCGCAGATCTGCACCGACGCGACCGCGCCGTACACCTGCGCCGTCTCGTTCACGGCCGCGAACAACGGCGTCCACTCCTACACCGCCCGGGCCACCGACGCCTCCGCCAACGCGAACGTCGGCACCTCCGCCGCCGTCTCCGTCAACGTCGCCATCCAGCCGCAGACCGTCGACTTCGCGCTCAGCGCCCCGACGAGCGCGAGCGTGACCCGCGGCGCGTCCGCGACGTCGTCGATCTCGATCAGCCGGACGAACTTCACCTCCGCGGTGTCGCTCAGCGTGAGCGGCCTTCCGTCGGGCGTGACCGCGTCCTTCAGCCCGTCCTCCACGACGGGCACGAGCAGCACGCTCACCTTCACGGCGTCCAGCTCGGCGACCACGGGCACGTCCGTGGTCACCGTCACCGGCGCGGCCGACGGCCTCACCCGGACGGCGTCGATCAGCCTCACCGTCAACCCCGCCACGACCTCGGACTTCGCCCTCAGCGCTCCCGCGAGCGCGAGCGTGACCCGCGGCGCGTCTGCGACGGCGTCGATCTCGATCAGCCGGACGAACTTCACCTCCGCGGTGTCGCTCAGCGTGAGCGGCCTTCCGTCGGGCGTGACCGCGTCCTTCAGCCCGTCCTCCACGACGGGCACGACCAGCACGCTGACGTTCACGGCGTCCAGCACGGCGACCACGGGCACGTCCGTGGTCACCGTCACCGGCGCGGCCAACGGCCTCTCCCGGACGGCGTCGCTCAGCCTGACGGTCAACCCCGCCACGACCTCGACGTTCACCCTCGCCGCCACGCCGACGAGCCTCACCGTGAACCGCGGCGCGAGCGGGACGAGCACCCTCTCGATCACGCGGACGAGCTTCACGTCGGCGGTCGCGTTCAGCGCGAGCGGCCTCCCGACGGGCGTGACCGCGAGCTTCAACCCGTCGTCGGCGACCGGCACGAGCTCCATCGTCACGTTCGCGGCCTCTTCCTCGGCCACGGTCGGCGGCCCGGTCACGGTCACCATCACCGGCACGGGCGGCTCGCCCGCGGTCACCCGGACGGTCACCATCGCGCTCACCGTCGCGAACGGCAGCTCCACCACCGGCAACTTCGCGGTCGTCAACGGCCGGGTCACGAAGGACGGGCAGCACTTCCCGGTCCGCTGCGGCTCCTGGTTCGGTCTCCAGGGCCGGTACGAGCCCGCCTCCGACGCGCAGAACCCGCGCGGCGCGCCGATGGAGCAGTACGTCGGCAACACCTTCTGGGCGAACAGCCACACCCGGACGGTCATGCAGACGATGAACGAGATCAAGCAGGCGGGCATCACCGTCATCCGCCTCCCGATCGTCCACCAGACGCTCAGCGGCACCGACCCGCAGGGCGACGGCCGGTACTACAAGAACTACTCGGGCATCATCAACGACGCGACCTACCCGATGCGCAACTCGCGGGAGTCGATGGAGTCGATGATCAAGGCCGCCAACTCGGTCGGCATCGCCGTGATGCTCGACATCCACTCCTGCAACGGCTACCTCGACTGGCGCGCCGGCCGTCTCGACGCCCGCCCGCCGTACGCCGACTCGGATCGTGACGACTACGACTTCAAGCGTGACGAGTGGTCCTGCGCGTCGAGCGGCAACCCCGCCACGGTCACGAAGATCCAGGAGTACAACGAGGCGATCTGGCTCGAGGACATCCGGACGCTGGCCGGCCTCTCCGCCCGGCTGAACGTGACCAACATCATCGGCATCGACATCTTCAACGAGCCCTTCGACTACACCTGGAGCGAGTGGAAGACGCTGACCGAGAAGGCGTACCAGGCGATGAGCGCGGTCAACCCGAACATGCTCCTCTTCGTCCAGGGCATCTCCTCGAAGGCGGGCAGCCAGGACGGCTCGCCCTCGACGACGGTCGCGGTCCCGCACGGCGAGGTGTTCTCGAACCCGAACTGGGGCGAGAACCTCTACCCCGCCGGCGCCGACCTGCCGGACGTTCCGGTGTCGAAGCTCGTCTGGTCGCCGCACACCTACGGTCCGTCGGTGGCCGTTCAGCCGATGTTCATGGACCCGGCGCAGCCGCAGTGCACCGGGCTCGAGGGTGACGCCGTCGGCGATGCGAAGTGCAACATCGTCATCAACCCCGAGATCCTCCGGCCGGGCTGGGAGGAGCACTTCGGCTACCTGAAGGATCTCGGGTACGCCATCGTGGTCGGCGAGTTCGGCGGCAACATGGACTGGCCGGGCGGCACCGCCAGCACCCGCGACCAGCGGCGGTACAGCTACCTGACCGACAAGACGGTCGACGCGAAGTGGCAGAACGCGTTCGTCGACTACATGATCGAGCGGGAGATCGAGGGCTGCTACTGGTCGATCAACCCCGAGTCGGGCGACACGGGCGGCTGGTACGGCCACGCGTACGACCCGATCAGCAACACCGGCGGCTGGGGCGAGTGGCGCGCGTTCGACACCCGCAAGACCACGCTGCTGAACCGCTTCTGGCAGGGCGTGCCGTAAGGAGTGATCCGGCGCGGCGCTGAACGCCGCGACGCGCAGCATCGGGCCCGGCCACCGCGAGGTGGCCGGGCCTCTTTGGTTCCGGGGGGCGTCCAGTCACCACTCCGCGAAGCTGCCGTCCGGGTGGCGCCAGATCGGGTTCCGCCACCGGTGGCCCTGGGCGGCGCGCTCCCGCAGGTACTCCTCGTCGACCTCGATCCCGAGGCCGGGGCCCGTCGGGATCCTCACGTGCCCGTCCTCGTAGGTGAAGGCGGCGCGGTTCTTCACGTAGTCGAGCAGGTCGTTCCCCTGGTTGTAGTGGATGCCCAGGCTCTGCTCCTGGATGAACGCGTTGTACGCCACGGCGTCGAGCTGGAGGCAGACGGCGAGGGCGATGGGGCCGAGCGGGCAGTGGAGCGCGAGGGCCACGTCGTACGCCTCGGCCATCGCCGCGATCTTGCGCGTCTCGGTGATGCCGCCGGCGTGCGACGGGTCGGGCTGGATCACGTCCACGAAGCCGTCGGCCAGGATCCGCTTGAAGTCCCAGCGCGAGTAGAGCCGCTCCCCGAGGGCGATGGGGACGCTCGACACGCCGGCCAGCTCCCGGAGCGCCTCGTGGTGCTCGGAGAGCACCGGCTCCTCGACGAACATGAGCCGGAAGGGCTCGAGCTCCCGGAGCAGCACCTTGGCCATCGGCCTGTGCACGCGGCCGTGGAAGTCGAGGCCGATGCCGACGTCGCGCCCCACCGCCTCGCGCACCGCGGCCACGCTCTCGACCGCGCGATCGACCTTCGCGTGCGAGTCGAGGAACTGCAGCTCGCCGGTGGCGTTCATCTTGACGGCGGTGAAGCCGCGGTCCACGGCGGCGCGCGCCTGGGCGGCGGTGTCGGCGGGCCGATCGCCGCCGATCCAGGAGTAGACCCGGATCCGGTCCCGGAGCGGTCCCCCGAGGAGCTGGTGCACGGGCAGGCCGGCCGCCTTGCCCTTGATGTCCCAGAGCGCCTGGTCGATGCCGGCGAGCGCGCTCATGTGGATCCCGCCGCCGCGGTAGAAGCCGCCGCGGTAGAGCACGGTCCAGTGGTCCTCGATCCGCAGCGGGTCCTTGCCGACGAGGTAGTCGGCGAGCTCGTCCACCGCGGCCGCCACGGTCTGGGCGCGCCCCTCGAGCACGGGCTCACCCCAGCCGGCGATCCCCTCGTCGGTGTCGATCCTGAGGAAGAGCCAGCGCGGAGGGGCGAGGAACGTGGTGAGCTTCGTGATCTTCATGCAGGCCTCCTCCTCCCGTGAACGAGCCCGCGCCGGCGCCCGGGCCCGAGGAACCTCACCGCCCCGCCACCGCCGCGCGCCACGCGGCGACGAGCTCGGCGGCGCGCGCGCCCACCTCCGCGGC
>JAEYOU010000481.1 GCA_023411405.1 Pseudomonadota bacterium
GCCCGGAGGTCGGCGTCCTGGCCGAGCTCCAGCGAGAGCGCGCCGCCCGGCCCGACGAGCCGGGTGCCGATCGTCGCCCGGGCCTGGGCGTAGGGACCGCCGGGGGCGGCCGAGAGCCCCTGCACCATCGCCGCGGGCGAACCGTCGAGCACCGCGCCGTCGAGCTCGACGCGGTCCCAGAGATCGAACGCCGGGAACGGTTGCGCGCCGGCGGGGCGCCAGGCGGCGGTGCCGGCGAGGAGCTCGAGCCGCGGGACGATCCGGTGCTCGACGGCGCCGTACCGCCGCGAGAGCTCGGTCGAGGCGAGGAGCCCGGCGACGCCCCACGCCGCCGCCGTCGGATCCGCAGCGTCGAACGCGTAGCCGGTCGCCGTCCCCCGGACCCAGGGCTCGACCGACACGGTCCCTCCGAGGAGCGCCGGGAAGGAGAGCTGGAGGCGCGCTTCACTGCGCGTGACGGCCTCGCGCGGGAGCGGCGGGAGGCCGCCGGCGGGCGGGGGCCGCGCCGGCCCTTGCTCCGGCGACCGCGGGGAGCCGGGATCGGTCGGGAGGAGCGGCGCCTCGTGGCCTTCGAAGGGGGCGTAGCGCGTGATCCCCACGCGCCCCTGCAGCCGCGCCCAACCCTCGCCGGAGGGGAGGAGCAGCGCGGCCACGGAGGGCCAGCGCTGGAGCGCGGGCAGCGCGAGGCCGAACCAGCTCGGCGCCCCCGGCCGGAACCGGTCGTCGTGCGCGAGCGGCTCGAGGTAGGCCGCGCCGCCCTCGAGGACCCACCGCTCGCCGCGGTGCGAGACGAGCAGGTCGGACCGGCTGTAGTACGCGTCGTCGGGGAGGCCCGCGGCCGGCAGGTCGCGGAAGAAGAACGCGTCCTGCGCGAGCGCCAGGTTGGCGACGAGGCGGGTCGCGCCGCCGAGGCTCTGGCGGTGCGCGCCCAGGAGCGCGAGGCGTGGCCCCCCCGCGCCGAGCGCGCCGGACCCCTCCTGCGGCGGCTTGAGGCGCTCCCGGTCGAGGTCCTGCACGAAGTGGAGTTGCACCTCGCCGTACGCGCGCTCCGCCGGGGCCCAGCGCACCTCCACCCCGATCCCCGGTCCCTCCACCGCGCCGCCGGGCTGGTCCGGATCGTCCGGACCGAAGAAGTACTCGGGCGTGAGGGTGACGTCGGCGCTCCGGCCGAGCGTGAAGTAGGCGGGGAGCCCGACGGCGACGCCGGTCACGGACCGCACGGAGAGCTCGGGGAAGAGCAGGCCGGACTGCCGGTCGCGGAGCGGGAGCGAGAGCCAGGGGACCGCCAGCACGGGGACCGGGCGCGTGACGCCGACGAACCGGGGCGTGATCCGCAACACCGGCCACGAGAGCGAGAGCCGGTCGCCTTCGACCTTCGCGCGCCCCGCCGCGAGCTCCCACGTGGGCGCCCTCCCCGGCCCGCAGTCGCAGAGGGTCAGCCGCGCGCCGCCGATCCCGAGCCGGCCGTCCGCGTCGCCCTCCACGCGGTCGGCGGTGAGCGAGAGCCGGTTCCGGCCCCGCCGCGCCTCCGCAAGCGACGCGATCCGCACCGGGTCGAGCGGCTTCTCCTTGAGGAACGCGACGACCTCGCGCGCCTCGAACGGGCCGTCGAGGACGGCGTGCATCGTCTCGGCGTGCACGGCGCGGGTCGCGTCGAGGAGGAGGACGCCGCCCGTCGCCCACACCTCCCCGGACGCGGGGTCGACCGTGGCGCGCGCGGCGCGCAGCACCACTCCGCCCCGGCGGATCACCGCGCCTCCGGAGAGCTCGTACCGCCCGGTCTCGCCCCGGAACACGACCTGGGCGGCCTCGAACGACACGTCGCCGGTGGCCGCCGGGAGACCGGCGGGCGCCGTGAGGCCGGCGAGGAGCGCGGCCGCGGTGAGGGCGGCGAAGGAGGTCACGTCGAGCGCGGAGAGACCGCGCCGAGTCTACTACTCCGTGAGCTGGACCGCGCCAGGATCCGCGCCGCCGCCGGCCGGGGTGGGCGTCGCCGCCGGCTCCACCGCGGCCGCCGACGGCGGCCGCTGGAAGTCCACGGCCACCATGTCCCCGACGACCTTCTGCGCGTACGGCACGCGCTGGCGGAGCTTCACGGTCAGCACATAGCTCGTGCCCTGGCGGGACGGCTCGATCGTCTGGACGGCCGACGGGAAGAACGAGGTGTCGAGGAACCGGAGGTCGTTCCCGCGCGTGGCCCGCGTGTTCTCGACCTCGATCTGCACCGTCCGATCGTCCACGTCGGTGACGCGGAACTGCACCGCCGCGCTGGTCCGGACGAAGACGCGGGAGATGCCCGGGAGCTGCTTGAACCCGACCTCGCGGAGCTTGGCCGGCGCCCCGTCCGCCGACAGGCGCTCGACGTCGCGCGCGGGCGTGCCCTCCCGGGCCGCGGCGATCTCCGCCTCGAGGGCACGCTGCTCGGCGTCCTCGTCCCCCGCCGGCGTGCCGGCGACGAGCGCCGGCGCCCCGCCTCCGGCGGGCGCCTCGGCGGCCTTCTCTGGCGTCCGGGGCTTCGAGGCGGCCTCCTCGCGAGCGGCGGCGATCTCGGCCTCGAGCGCCTTCTGCTCCGCGTCCTCCTGGGGCGTGGGCGCGTCGGCGTCGGCCTTCGCCCTGGCCCGCGCGTCGGCGTCCGCCTTGGCCTGCGCGTCGGCGTCGGCCTTGGCCTTCGCCTCCGCGTCCGCCCTGGCCTGGGCCTCGGCCGCGGCCTTCGCGTCCGCGTCGGCCTTCGCCTTCAGCTCCGCATCGGCCTTGGCCCTCGCCTCGGCGTCGGCGAGCGCCTTCGCGTCCGCATCCGCCTTCGCCTTCGCGTCCGCATCGGCCTTCGCCTGGGCCTCGGCCGCGGCCTCCTGCTGCGCCTTCGCGTCCGGCTCGGGCGCGGGCGGAGGAGCCGTGGCGACGGCGGCCGCCCCGGCCGGCTTCACGATCCGGACGACCAGGCCGGTGCCGGAGTCCTCGATCGCCGGCGGGTCGACCTCGGTCGTGAACACGATGATGACGCGGGCGATCGCGCTGGCGTCCGAGCCGTAGGAGAGGTTCTTCACCTGCTTGACGATGCCGCCCGCGCCGCTCAGCTCGGCGGCGACGCCCTCGAACCTCGACTCCGAGAAGTCGATGACGAACCGCGGCTCGTCGGCCATCGAGAAGGTCGTGAAGCTCGGGCGCTTGGTGCCCTTCACCGTCAGCACCACCTCGGCGCCGGCGTCCGCGACCTCGACGGCGGAGATGACGTTCAGGTCCACCGCCCCCGCGGGGAGCGCGAGGGCGGCGGCGAGGAGGACGAAGAGAGGGCGAGCGCGCATCGGAGGGCTCCGCAGTCTGGTCGCCCTTCGCCTCCGACCCGGAACGGCCGGGCCTACGCTCAGGGCAGGCCCGGACGATAGCACGGGGAGCGCAAGCTCCCAAAAAAGCCGAGGCGCTGTAGGGTGATATCTGCCTACCCGGCCCCGAGG
>JAEYOU010000495.1 GCA_023411405.1 Pseudomonadota bacterium
CGCCCGCAGGCTGCGGCGCGTCCGGGCGAACGAGCCGAGAAGCCGGCGGCCACCGGCAAGGTCGCCCCTGCGCCCAAGCTGGCGCCGGCCGGTGGGCCCGCCGACTACTTCCCCCTCGCCGTCGGGAACGAGTGGGTGTACGTGGACCGCTCGCCGGCGCTGCCCGAGAGCCGGCGGGGCGTGCTCCGCACGGTCCGGATCCTGGAGCGGACGGCCGATGGGTTCTACCGCGACAACGAGCGCGGCAACCTGCGCGTGGACGGCCCGTGCGTGCGGGACCGCGATCGCCGGCTCCTCTGCCAGCCGTTCACGATGGGAGCGTCCTGGACGTCCGTGGTCTCCCCGACCGTCATCGAGCGGTACGAGATCGCCAACCCGAGCGAGACCGTCGAGACGCCCGCCGGCACGTTCGAGCGCTGCGTGCGGGTCCGCGCGCACAACCGGGTGAAGGCCAGCATCGATCAGGTCCTGGAGATCACGTACGCGCCGCGGGTCGGGCCCATCCTCATCGAGACGTACGTCGTCGTGGACGGTCGGGTCACGCCGCAGGTCAAGGCGATGCTCCAGTCGTACAAGCTGAACGGCGGGAGCTGAGCGGCGCCGCGCGCGCAGGTGCGGGTGCCGGTCGACCGCGCCCCGGGCAAACCTACCCGGGGCGCGTCGGGTGCACGCGCACCCTGGTAGAAAGGGTTGGCGATGGTGAGGACCGAGGTGCGCGTGCTGTACGCAGACACCGACCGCATGGGCGTCGTGTACTACGCCAACTACCTGCGCTGGTTCGAGGCGGGCCGGAACGAGTACATCCGGGCGAAGGGCCTGCGATACCGCGACTTCGAGGAGCGGTTCGGGCTCGTCCTGCCGGTGGCGGAGGCCGGCGTGAAGTACGTCGAGCCCGCGCGCTACGACGACGTGCTCGCGATCGAGACCTCGCTCGAGGAGCTGGGGCGCGCGTCGGCGCGGTTCGCGTACCGCATCCTCCGGGAGGGCAGGGTGCTCACGACGGGCTTCACCGTCCACGCCTGCGTCGACGCGGCGGGGAAGGTGGTGCGCATGCCCGAGGCGCTCTCGCGCGCGCTCGGCGCGGGCGAGGCTCCGGAAGGCGCGAGGGCGTAGCCATGGACCGCAACCTCGCCCTGGAGATGGTCCGCGTGACGGAGGCGGCGGCGCTGGCGTCTGCGCGCCTCATGGGCCGCGGCGATCCCGACGCGGCCGACCGGGCCGCCACGGAGGCCATGCGCCGCGTGCTCGCGGACGTTCCGGTGCACGGGGAGATCGTGATCGCCGAGGGGCCCGGCGCGCCGGGGGAGGGCACCTTCCAGATCGGCGAGAAGGTGGGGAAGCGGCGGGACGGCGACGCGGAGCTGGAGATCGCGGTGTACGCGCTCGAGGGCCGTGACGCCTGCGCGATCGGCGGCGCGAACGCAATCAGCGCCATCGCCATGAGCGAGCCCGGCCACCTGCTGCGCGCGCCGGACGCGTACATGGAGAAGGTGGCGGTGGGGCCGAGCGCCCGCGGCGTGATCGATCTCCGCCGCTCGGCCACCGAGAACCTCCAGCGCGTCGCCGAGGCGACCGGCAAGTACGTCGAGGACCTCACGGTCGTGATCCTCGATCGCCCGCGCCACGCGGCCCTCGTCCGCGAGGTGCGCGAGGCGGGCGCCCGCATCAAGCTCATCCGCGACGGCGATCTGGCGGCGGCGGTGAGCACCTGCTTCCCCGAGACCGGCGTGGACATCCTGCTGGGCGTCGGCGGAGGGCTCGAGGGCGTGGTCGCGGCCGCAGCCATCCGCTGCGCCGGCGGCGAGATGCACGGCCGCTTCGTGTGCCGGAGCGAGGCCGAGCGCGAGAAGCTGCGGGCGCAGGGCGTGAAGGAGCCCGAGCGGCTCCTCACCGCCGAGGAGCTGGCCGGCGGCACCGTGATGTTCGCCGCCACCGGCGTGACCGAGGGGGACTTCCTCAAGGGCGTCGTCTTCACCGGCGACGGCGCGCGGACGCACTCGGTGGTGATGCGGGCCAAGACCGCCACCATCCGCTTCATCGACACGATCCACCACTTCACCCGCAGCCCGAACTACGGCTGGTGAGCCGGCCGGCGAGGAGACACCCGTGGCGCTCGTTTCGAAGGAGGTCGTGGTCCAGGCGGGGATCGAGCAGCTCTTCGACATCATCGTCGACTACGCGCGGTATCCGGAGTTCGTCCCCGGGATCAAGGCGTGCACCCCGCGCACCGTCGGCGGCGAGACCCACGTGGAGTACGACCTCGATCTCGGCCTCCGCCGGATCACGTACGTCCTCCGCCACGAGGAGGCGCGGCCGCACAAGGTCTCGTGGTCGCTCGTCTCGGGGGACGTGCTGAAGGTCTCGAACGGCTCCTGGGAGCTCACGCCCGAGGGCGACGCGACACGCGCGCGCTACTCGGTGGACATCCAGATCGCGAAGCCGCCGCTCGTCCCGCAAGCGCTCCTCGACCGGATGAGCGATCAGCTGACGCGCGTGCAGTTGCCGAGGACCCTCGAGGCGTTCCGGGTGCGCGCCGAAGAGCGCTGACACGACCTCCGGTCAGCCGGCGCGCTCCCGGACGGAGTGTGGCGTCCGCGCCACGCGCGTGGCGCTCGCCCGGGCGTCCGGCGCGCGCAGGTCCGCTTACATCTTGGGGGATTCGTCGCCTTGACCCATCCTGGGTCGGGTGTTACTGCGATCACATCGGTGAGCTGCTGCCTCCCTGTTGAATCGGCAGGCGGGTCTCGGCCGTCGTTCTGGGTAGGAGGCCGAGCCGCGAATACGGAAGGAGCGGGGCCGCTCAGGAATGCGGCTTGCATCCGAAGTCGGAGCAGGGACGAAGACGAAGGCAGGAGAACGGGATGCTGGACGCCTACGTCATCGAGGAGATCAAGCGGCGCGAGCGGGAGAAGTCCCGCGACGATCGCCCCTCCATCGAGCTCCCTGTCCCCATGGATCCCGGCCGCACGCCCGAAGATCCGCCGGCCAAGGACGAGGACGGCGGCGGCGGCGTGGTGATCATCGACTACGGCTGAGCGGGGGCTGCGCCCCTCCCCACCCTCGCCTCGACGATTCCGGCGACGTTTCGTCGCCACGGAAATGCGTTGACGTCCCGGGGGCCTGCGGGCAGATTCCGCGCGTTTTCTCACTCAGGCGGTGAACCGCCTCGGAGGGCGCGCTGTGACCGAGATCATCAATGTGACGGCCCGGGAGATCCTCGACTCCCGCGGGAACCCGACGGTGGAGGTCGAGGTGGCGGTCGGGACCGGCGACGTGGGCCGCGCCGCGGTTCCCTCGGGCGCCTCGACGGGCGAGCACGAGGCGCTCGAGCTCCGGGACGGCGACAAGGGCCGGTACCTGGGCAAGGGCGTCCGCAAGGCGGTCGCCAACGTCGTCGAGCAGATCGGGCCGGCGGTGGTCGGGATGGACGCCTCGGACCAGGCGAGCCTCGACGCGAAGATGCTCCAGCTCGACGGCACGCCCACGAAGTCGAAGCTCGGCGCGAACGCCATCCTCGGCGTCTCGCTCGCGGCGGCCAAGGCGGCCGCCAAGGCGCACGACCTCCCGCTCTACCGGTACGTCGGCGGCGCCGGCGCGCGCACGCTGCCCGTCCCGCTCATGAACATCGTGAACGGCGGCGCGCACGCCGACTCGAACGTGGACTTCCAGGAGTTCATGGTCGTGCCGCTCGGCGCGCCCACGTTCGCCGAGGGCCTGCGCTACGGCGCCGAGGTCTTCCACGCGCTGAAGAAGGTCCTCAAGGGCCGCGGCGCCGCCACCGGCGTCGGCGACGAGGGCGGCTACGCCCCGAACCTCCCGTCGAACGAGGAGGCGCTCGCGGTCATCATGGAGGCCATCCAGCAGGCGGGCCTCAAGGCGGGCGAGCAGGTCGCGCTCGCGCTCGACGTCGCCTCGTCCGAGTTCTTCGACAAGGGCACGGGCAAGTACACGCTCGAGGGCGAGGGCAAGACCTTCGACGGCAAGGGCCTCGTCGACTTCTACGAGGGCCTCTGCAAGAAGTACCCGATCGTCTCGATCGAGGACGGCTGTGACGAGAACGACTGGGCGACGTGGAAGCTCCTCACCGAGCGGCTCGGGAAGAAGGTCCAGCTCGTCGGTGACGACCTGTTCGTCACCAACGTCACCCGGCTCGAGAAGGGCATCCAGCAGGGTGTCGGCAACTCGATCCTGGTGAAGGTCAACCAGATCGGCTCTCTCACCGAGACGCTCGAGGCCGTCCGCATGGCGCACCGCGCGGGCTACACGAGCGTGATGAGCCACCGCTCGGGCGAGACCGAGGACACGACCATCGCCGACCTCGCGGTCGCGTGCGACTGCGGGCAGATCAAGACCGGCTCGGCGTCCCGCTCCGACCGCATCGCCAAGTACAACCAGCTCCTCCGGATCGAGGAGGAGCTCGGCTCGACGGCGCGCTACGCCGGCCGGAGCGCGTTCAAGGCGCTCCGCTAGGCGCGCGTCCCGCACCGGAGCTTCGCCCGAGGCCCTCGTCCCGCGTCGCGCGGGCGGGGGCCTCGCCGTTCTCGCCGGCGCGCGAGGTCGGGCGAGGTGCGCACGACCGCTCGCGCGCGCGCGCGGCCCGCGCGGTCCTCGCGGAGGCCGTTCTTTGGTAACCTGTCCCTCGCCAGATGTCCGAGGGCGAACACACAATCATCGGGAAGATCCCGCGCGAGCGGCTCAACCAGATCGCCTCGCGCAAGCTCTCGGCCATGGGCGTGCCGGTGCGGCTCGGCGCCGATCGCGAGACGCTCGAGGGCGAGCTCGCGTTCTCCGGCCGGGTCGTCCACCCGGCCACCGGCCAGGCCATCGCCCGGGCCCGGTTCGCCGTCGAGGGCCACGATCACCTGCGCTTCCCGGACCCGCCGCTCTCGACGCTCGGTCCGATCAACTTCTACGAGCACGAGCGCGTGACGAGCCTCGAGCAGGCGCTGGCGATGTCGCTCGCCCGGCGGGGCGCCGCGCTCCAGGACGTGGCCGCCCGGATGCGGGCGCTCCGGCTCGAGGCGGCGGTCGATCCCGAGCGCCTCGCGGTGCGCGCGGTCGTGAAGTCCGCCACCCACGCGTTCGAGATCCTCGGCGCGCCCGAGGGCGTGCGCGTCGCGCGCGTCGCGCCCGTGGGCGGGCGCCCCTTCGAGGTGGCGAGCGACTTCCCCCCGCTCGCGCTGGCGGAGTTCGCCTCGCCGACCGACCTCGAGATCTATCTCGTGAACTCCGTGCCGCGGATGGCCGTCGCGCCCGCGGGGAGAAGCGCCGCGGGCCCAGCGCCGGCGGCTGGGGC
>JAEYOU010000597.1 GCA_023411405.1 Pseudomonadota bacterium
CGCCCGCACCCGCCGCGACCGGTCCGAAGCTCCCGCCGGCGCCCGTGGTCCGCCCCGGGACCGTCGCGACCGGTCCCTCGATCCGCCATGGCGGCGCGCATCCGCCCGCGCAGGCGGGCGCGGCCACGCAGGGCGAGCAGAAGCCGCCCGTCGACCCGCGGACGCTCCGGCCCACCTCCACGCAGGCCGTCGTCATCTCGCGCCCGCTCATCCCGGTGCGGCGCGTGACGCCGCCCACCACCGCGCGATCGAGCTTCCCCCAGGCGCCGGGGCCCCGCGCCCTCGGGCCGGTGCGCGAGCTCAAGGTCGTGCCCGGCTCGCTCGGCCGCGACCGCGAGTTCATCGACGTCTCTCGGGACAAGAAGCGCGGCCGCACCACGGGCCGCCCCGTCTCGGAGGAGGCCGCCAAGAACCTCTCCGGGAAGGAGCTGCTCCAGGCGGCGATCAGCGACCGCGCCTACGTCCCGGTCCGCGGCAAGAAGAAGCGCCCCACGAAGAAGGGAGCCAAGACGCAGATCACCGAACGCGCCGAGCACAAGAAGGTCATCCGCATCGAGGAGTCGATCTCGGTCTCCGAGCTCTCCCAGGCGATGGGCGTGAAGGCCGCCGACCTCATCCGCAAGCTGATGCAGGGCGGGAAGATGGTCACCATCAACGCCCAGATCGACGCGGACACCGCGGCGGTGCTGGCCGTCGAGAACGGCTTCACCGTCGAGAAGAAGGGGTTCGAGGTCGAGGAGTACATCCCCGAGGTGCCGGAGGACGAGTCGAAGCTGGTCATCCGGCCGCCGGTCGTGACCGTGATGGGCCACGTCGACCACGGCAAGACCTCGCTCCTCGACGCCATCCGCGAGGCCGACGTCGCCGCCGGCGAGGCGGGCGGGATCACCCAGCACATCGGCGCCTACTCGGTGAACACGCCCCACGGCCCGATCACCTTCCTCGACACGCCCGGCCACGAGGCGTTCACCGCGATGCGCCAGCGCGGCGCGCAGGTGACGGACCTCGTGGTGCTGGTGGTGGCGGCGGACGACGGCGTGATGCCGCAGACGGTCGAGTCGATCAAGGCCGCCAAGGCCGCGAACGTCACGATCCTCGTGGCGATCAACAAGGTCGACAAGCCCGGCGCCACGCCGGAGCGGGTGATGCAGCAGCTCACGGAGTACGAGCTGGTGGGTGAGCAGTGGGGCGGCACCACGATCATGCAGCCCGTCTCCGCCCGCACGAAGCAGGGCATCCCGGAGCTGCTCGAGTACATCGCCCTGCAGTCCGAGGTGCTGGAGCTCAAGGCCAACCCGGAGAAGCTCGCCGCCGGCCACGTCGTCGAGGCGAAGCTCGAGAAGGGCCGCGGGCCCGTGGCCACGGTGCTCGTCCAGGAGGGCACGCTGCGGGTCGGCGACGCCCTCGTCACCGGCATCCACTACGGCCGCGTCCGGGCGCTCATGAACGAGCGCGGCGAGCAGGTGGACGACGTCGGTCCCGGGTACCCGGTGGAGGTCCTCGGCCTCTCCGGCGTGCCCACCGCGGGCGACGACTTCAACGTGGTGGAGGACGAGAAGGCCGCGAAGGAGGTCGCCGAGCACCGCGAGCAGCGGCAGCGGCGGAAGGAGCTCGCGGCGACGACCGGCAAGTCCACGCTCGAGGACCTCTTCGCGAAGTCCAAGGCGAGCGGCGCGAAGGTGCTGAACATCGTGGTCAAGGCGGACGTCCAGGGCTCGGCCGAGGCCGTCACCCAGGCGCTCCAGAAGGCGGCCACGAAGAAGGTCGGGGTCAAGATCCTCGACTCCGCCGTCGGCGCCATCAACGAGTCGGACGTGCTCACCGCCGCCGCCGGCAACGGCATCATCGTCGGGTTCAACTCGAAGCCCGAGGCCAAGGTGGCCCAGACCGCCAGCCAGCAGGGCGTGAAGATCCTCGTCTTCGGGATCATCTACGAGGCGGTGGACAAGATCCGGGAGGAGATGGCCAGCCTGCTCGATCCCATCATCAAGGAGAAGCCGCTCGGGAAGGTCGAGGTGCGGCAGATCTTCAACATCCCGAAGCTCGGGGCCATCGCCGGCTCGGCGGTGACCGAGGGCGTGGTGAAGCGGACCGGCCAGGTGCGCGTGCTCCGCGACCGCAAGGTGATCCACACCGGCAGGATCGGGTCGCTGAAGCGCCTCAAGGACGACGTGCGCGAGGTGCAGTCCGGGTTCGAGTGCGGCATCTCGGTCGAGGGCTTCAGCGACGTGAAGCCCGGGGACACGCTCGAGGTGTTCGAGCTGGAAGAGATCAGGCCGTCGCTGGACTAGCGTCCTCCCGTTCCCGCGCCCGTGCCCGCGCCCGAGAGAAGCGCCGGGCAGGGGCACGGGCGCGGGCGCGGGCACGCGGGAGGGACCATGTTCGTGGGCGTTCTCCGCTTGACCCTCCACCTCCCCGACCCCGGCTCGCTCAAGTCGAAGCGGCACCTCGTCCGCTCGGCCATCGATCGGGTGCGGGCCCGCTTCAACGTCTCGATCGCCGAGGTGGCGGAGAACGACCTCTGGCAGCGGTGCGTGATCGGGGTCTCCGCGGTCGGGAACGATCATGCCTTCGTCAACGAGGTGCTCGACAAGGTCTCGGACTTCGTCGCCTCGATGCACGGCGGCCAGCTCCTCGTCACCGCCCGGGATCTGGAGATCGTCCCGTACGGCGACGCCATCGGCGCGGGCGAGATGAGGACGCTGGCGGAGGCGGAGGGCGCGCCGGGGTGGGACGCCGGCGACGCGCCGGCTGCGCGGCCGGCGATCCCCCGGCCTCGACCGCGGCCGCGCGACGTGCCAGGGGAAGGGGAGGAGTGAACGTCATGGCCACGCACAACCGGCCCGCTCGCGTCGCGGAGGAGTTCCGCCAGGAGCTCTCGGCGCTGCTCGCCCGCGGGCTCAAGGACCCGCGCGTCACGGGCTTCGTCACCGTGACCGGCGCGAAGATGTCGCCCGACCTCAAGGAGGCGACGGTCTACGTCTCGATCCACGCGGAGGAGAAGGAGCGCGAGCGGACCCTCGAGGGCCTGCGCGCGGCCGCGACCTTCCTCCAGCGCGAGGTGGCCCGCGCCATCGGGCTCCGCTACACGCCCCACCTCCGGTTCGTCTACGACGAGTCGGTGGAGCGCGGCGACCGCATCGATCGGCTGCTGCGCGAGGCGCGGGCGCAGGACGCGGAGGCGGCGGCGCGCCGGAGCGCCGAGGTCGCCGACAAGATCGAAGAGGAGTCGTGACCGCGTCCCTCTCCGGCATCCTCGTCGTCGACAAGCCCGCCGGCCCCACGTCGTTCGACGTCGTGAACCGCCTGCGGCGCGCCGTGCGCGCGCGGAAGGCCGGCCACGCCGGGACGCTCGACCCCGCCGCGACGGGCGTGCTCGTCGTCTGCCTCGAGGACGCGGTCCGGCTCCAGCAGTGGCTCTCCGACGGCGACAAGGCGTACCGCGCGACGATCGCCTTCGGCGCGGCGACCGAGACCGAGGACGCCGAGGGCCGCGTGATCGCGGAGGGCGAGCCGTCGGCCGTCGGCGAGGATCGGCTGCGGGCCGCGCTGGCCGGGTTCGTCGGCGAGATCGATCAGGTCCCGCCCATGTACTCGGCCGTGCGCGTCGGCGGGCGGCGGTTGCACGAGGTCGCGCGCGCGGGGCAGGAGGTGGAGCGCACGCCCCGGCGGGTGCGGATCGACGCGCTCACGCTGGTCTCGCTCGGTCCCGTCGAGGCCGGTCGCCGGCAGGCCGTCGTGGAGGTCCGCTGCGGGAAGGGCACGTACGTGCGGACGCTGGCCGCGGACCTCGGCCGCGCGCTCGGCGTCCCGGCGCACCTCGCCGCGCTCCGGCGGACCATGGCGAGCGGGTTCGAGCTCGGGCAGGCCGCCCCGCTCGACGAGCTCGAGGAGCTCGTCCGGGAGGGTGGTCCGGAGGCGCTCCGGACGAGGCTCGTGCCGCCGGCGCTGGCCCTCTCGATGCCCGAGGCGCGCTTGACCCGCGCGGAGGCGAGCGATCTCGCGCACGGCCGCTCCATCCCGGCCGGGGCGCACGAGGCAGGGCCCGTGCGCGCGGTCGACGGCGAGGGGCGCCTCGTCGCCGTGTGCGACGTGGCGCGCGGGCGGCTCCGCCCTTCTCGCGTCTTCGTCACCCCGGCGGAGCTCGGCGGGACGCCGTCGCCCCGCGGACCCGCCGAAGTCCTCTAGATCATTGACTCAGGGGCCTCGATCGCTTATCACCCGGCCCTCACCGCGCCCACTGCCGCCCGCGGCGCGCGCCTTCGCCCCCGCGGCGGTGAGCACGATTCCCGAGGAGAGAGCACGTATGGCGATGGTTCAGGAGAAGAAGCAGGAGCTGGTCCAGAAGTACAAGCGGCACGAGAAGGACACCGGCTCCCCCGAGGTGCAGGTCGCGCTCCTCAGCGAGCGGATCACCTACCTCACCGAGCACTTCAAGACGCACAAGAAGGATCACCACAGCCGCCGAGGTCTGCTCAAGCTCGTCGGCCAGCGCCGCCGGCTCCTCGACTACCTGAGGACGGCGGATCAGGGTCGGTACAAGACCCTCATCGAGCAGCTCGGCATCCGCAAGTAGGGCGGGGTCGAGGACGGCGCCTCGGCCGAGCGGCCGGGGCGCTCGCGCTTTGGGGAGGTCCCGGGCGCGTGGAGAGCAGGAACCCGCGGCGACGCGGGCTCGAACGAGGACGCAGCCGGACGCTTCCGTTTCCGATTCGACCGCCCCTCCCCCTGCGTCAGGCGCAGGGCGAGCCGAACCCGAGGGGCTGCGGAGTCAGGAACAGAAGCGCCTTCCAGCGTTACCCGGCCGGGCCTGCCGGGCCGCCTACGGGGGCCGTGCCACAGGCACGCGCCCGCCAGGAAGGTGCACATGACCCCCATCCAGAAGTCCGCCAAGGTCGGGACCGCCGAGATCACCCTCGAGACGGGGAAGATCGCCAAGCAGGCGCACGGCGCCGTGATGGTCCGCCAGGGCGACTCGATGGTCCTCGTCACCGTCGTCTCGGCCGCGGAGAAGCGCGAGGGGATCGACTTCTTCCCGCTCACGGTCGACTACCAGGAGAAGCTCTCCGCCGCGGGCCGCGTCCCGGGGAGCTACTTCCGCCGCGAGGGCCGCGCCACGGAGAAGGAGACGCTCGTCTCCCGCATCGTGGACCGCTCCTGCCGCCCGCTCTTCGCCGAGGGCTACGCGAACGAGACGCAGATCATCGCGACGGTGTACTCGTTCGACCAGGAGCACGACACGGACGTGCTGGCGCTCACCGGCGCCTCCGCCGCGCTCCACCTCTCGGACATCCCCTTCAACGGCCCCATCGCCGGCGTGCGCGTCGGCCGCCTCGACGGCAAGTTCGTCGCGAACCCCACGCTGGCGCAGCGCGCCGAGTGTGACCTCGACGTGGTGATGGCCGCCTCCCGCGACGCGATCGTCATGGTGGAGGGCGGCGCCAAGGAGGTCTCCGAGGCGGTGATGGTGGACGCGCTCCTCTTCGGCCAGGCCGCGGTCCGCGAGCTGCTCGCCGCGCAGGACGCGCTCCGCGAGGCCACGGGCAGCAAGGCGCGCCGCTCCTTCGACGCGCCCCCGAGCGACGCCGCCCTCAAGGCCAAGGTGAAGGAGCTCACCTGGGAGAAGGTGAAGGAGGCGTACGCCCGGAACGAGAAGCACGACCGGTACGGTCGCCTCTCCGAGATCAAGAAGGAGCTGCTCGCCGCGCTCAAGGAGCAGGCCGCCGGCGACGCCGCCGCGCTCGCCAACCTCGTGGTCCGCGAGAAGGAGATCAAGGGCTACTACGAGGACGTGAAGTACGAGTACATGCGGAAGATGATCACGGACGAGGGGCGCCGGATCGGCGGCCGCACGTCCACGGAGATCCGCAAGATCACCTGCGAGGTCGGCCTCCTCCCCCGCGCGCACGGCTCGGCGCTGTTCACCCGCGGCGAGACCCAGGCGCTCGTCACGACCACCCTCGGCACCTCCGAGGACGAGCAGCGCGTCGAGCAGCTCACCGGCATGAGCTTCCGGAAGTTCATGCTGCACTACAACTTCCCGCCGTTCTCGGTGGGTGAGGTGAAGTTCCTCCGGAGCCCGGGCCGCCGCGAGATCGGCCACGGCGCCCTCGCCGAGCGCGCGCTCCGCTACGTGCTGCCTGCCGAGGACAAGTTCCCGTACACGGTCCGCATCGTCTCCGACATCATGGAGTCGAACGGCTCCTCCTCGATGGCCTCCGTCTGCGGCGGCTGCCTCTCGCTGCTCGACGCCGGCGTGCCGCTCAAGGCGCCGGTCGCCGGGATCGCGATGGGCCTCATCAAGGAGGGCGAGAAGATCGCCATCCTCTCCGACATCCTGGGGGACGAGGATCACCTCGGGGACATGGACTTCAAGGTCTGCGGCACCGCCGAGGGCATCACCTCGATCCAGATGGACATCAAGATCGGCGGCGTGACCCGCGAGATCCTGGAGAAGGCGCTCGCCCAGGCCGCCGAGGGCCGCAAGCACATCCTCGCCGAGATGGCCAAGGCGCTCTCCGCGCCGCGCACCTCGATCTCCGCTTACGCCCCGCGGATCACCACCATCAAGATCCGGCCGGAGCGCATCAAGGACATCATCGGGCCCGGCGGCAAGACCATCAAGGACATCACCGCCCGCACCGGCACCTCGATCAACATCGAGGACGACGGCTCCGTCTCGATCGCCAGCCCCAGCAACGAGAAGGTCGAGGAGGCGATCAAGATGATCCGCGGCCTCACGCAGGAGGCGGAGGTCGGGAAGACCTACATGGGCACGGTCCGCAAGATCGCCGAGTTCGGCGCCTTCGTGGAGATCTTCCCGGGGACGGACGGCCTCATCCACATCTCCGAGCTCTCCGACAAGCGCGTGAAGAGCGTCTCCGACGTCCTCTCCGAGGGCGAGGAGGTGATGGTGAAGGTCATCTCCGTCGATCGCCAGGGCAAGATCCGGCTCTCCCGCAAGGAGGCGCTGGCGGACGCGGCCGGCAAGAAGGCGGAGCAGCCGGCGGAGCCGGCGAGCAAGTAGGTCCGCATCGGGAACATGGATCCGAGCCCGGTCCGAGCGACGGCCCCAGCGGCCGGGCTCGGGCGCGGGCTCGGGCTCGTTCACGGGGCCGCGAGTCCGACGCTGCAGCGCCCCAGGGACACGAGGTCGAAATGGTGTCGGTTCGCGTCCGCCGCGTGGGGAACCGGGGTCCGTCCCTGGAGCTGCCGCGATACGAGACGGCCGGCTCGGCCGGCATGGACCTCCGCGCGGACGAGGCTTTCACGCTCGCCCCCGGCGAGCGGCGGCTCGTACCGACGGGGCTCGCGGTGGAGATCCCGCCCGGCTTCGAGGGCTCCGTCCGCCCGCGCTCCGGGCTCGCCCTGCGCCACGGGGTCGGGATGATGAACGCGCCCGGCACGGTGGACAGCGACTACCGCGGCGAGCTGGCCGTCATCCTGGTGAACCACGGCCAGGCGCCGGTCTCGTTCACGCGCGGCGAGCGGATCGCGCAGCTCGTGATCGCGCCGGTCGCGCGGGCGGAGCTCGAGCTGGTCGACGCGCTCTCGGACACGGGGCGTGGCGGCGGCGGGTTTGGATCCACTGGACTGTGACAGGGCCATGGGAGACCGTTCACCCTGAGCGGAGCGGTCGCGAAGCGGCCGCGGAGTCGAAGGGGGCACGGGCTCGGCCCATGACGAACGAGGAGGAGTGACATGATCCCGCGCTACACCCGTCCCGAGATGGGCCGGCTCTGGTCCGCCGAGCGCCGCTACCGCATCTGGCTCGACATCGAGCTCGTCGCCTGCGAGGCGATGGTCGAGCTCGGCGAGGTGCCGGCGGCGGACCTCGCGGCGCTCCGGACGACGTTCGACGGCTTCGCGTTCAGCGCCGCCGACGTGGCGCGGATCGAGGAGATCGAGAAGACGGTCAAGCACGACGTCATCGCCTTCCTCACCTTCTGCGAGGAGAAGGGCGGCCCGGCGGCGCGCCACCTGCACAAGGGGATGACCTCCTCCGACGTGCTCGACACCGCCCTCGCGGTGCAGCTCCGGGAGGCGTCCGCGCTGCTCCTCGCCGATCTCGATCGCGTCATGGCCGCCGTCCGGACGCGCGCGCAGGAGCACCGGCGCACGCCGATGATCGGCCGGAGCCACGGCATCCACGCCGAGCCGACGAGCTTCGGGCTCAAGCTCGCGGGGTGGTACGCGGCCTGGGCGCGGCGGCGCGAGGCGCTGGCGCGCGCCGCGGAGGGCGTCGCCGTCGGCACGATCTCCGGCGCGGTCGGCACGTTCGCCGCGCTCGACCCTCGGGTCGAGGCCTTCGTCATGACGAAGCTCGGGCTCGCCGGGGCCGAGCCCGCGCCCACCCAGGTCGTGGCCCGCGATCGCCACGCGGAGTTCTTCTGCGCCCTGGCGGCCGCCGGCGCCGAGCTGGAGCGGCAGGCGACCGAGGTCCGCCACCTGCAGCGCACGGAGGTCCGCGAGGCGGAGGAGCCGTTCACGCCCGGGCAGAAGGGCTCCTCGGCGATGCCGCACAAGCGGAACCCGATCCTCTCCGAGAACCTCACCGGCCTCGCCCGGCTGCTCCGCGGCTACGCCGTCGCGGCGCTCGAGGACGTCGCCCTCTGGCACGAGCGGGACATCAGCCACTCCTCGGTCGAGCGGGTGATCGGCCCGGACGCGACCATCGCCCTCGACTTCGCCCTGAACCGCTTCGCGGGGATGATCGAGAGGCTGCGGGTCTACCCGGAGCGGATGCGCGAGAACCTCGAGCTGACCGGCGGCCTGTTCGACGCGGGCCGGGTGCTCCTGGCGCTCGTGGGCAAGGGCGTCGCCCGGCAGGAGGCCTACGTCCTCGTCCAGCGGAACGCGATGAAGGTCTGGGAGGACCGGGTGGACTTCCGGGCCGCCCTGAAGGCCGATCCGGACGTGAGCAAGCTCCTCTCCGCGGTGGAGATCGACGGCTGCTTCGACGTCGAGCACCACCTCCGCCACGTGGACACGATCTTCCGGCGCGTGTTCGGGGAGTGAGCCTCTTCGCGCTCCTGGTCGCGCCCAGCGCGAACCGCGTCTACGCCGACGCCGCGCCGCGGCTCGTGCAGGCGGAGCTCGGCGTCTTCGCCGACCGCGTGCTCGCGGGCGCGCTGCGCGACGTCCGCGTCGAGCGGATGGGCGGGGTGGACTACCTCGTCTTCGAGGTCCCGGCCCTCGACGACCGCGCCCTGCTCGTCCTCTCGAACCTCTCGGCCACGTTCGCGCTCTTCGCCCTCGAGGGCGGCGCGCTCCGGCCGGTGGAGCTCCGGCGGCTCGACCGGTTCGACGCCGACCTCGTCACCATCCAGCGGTACGCGGGGAAGACCAACGAGAGCTTCACGAAGCTCCTCCTCAACGTCACGCTCGCCTCGTCCGCCTTCGCGGCGGAGCTCGGGGCCCGCCGGTTCTCGGTGCTCGATCCGCTCTGCGGCCGCGGCACCACGCTCAACCAGGCGCTCCTCTACGGCTTCGACGCGGCGGGGGTGGAGCTCGACCGGAAGGACTTCGAGGCCTACGCCGCGTTCCTCCAGCGCTGGGTGAAGGACAAGCGGCTCAAGCACCACGCGCACCTGGGCCACGTGAAGGGCCACCCGCGGCTCTCGCTCGACGTCGGGATCGACAAGGAGCGCTTCAAGGCCGGCGACGCGCTCCACGTGAACGTGGTGAACGCGAGCACGTTCGAGACGACGGCCGTCTTCCCGCCGCGCTCGTTCGACCTCGTCGTGGCCGACGCGCCGTACGGCGTGCAGCACGGCTCCACGGGCGGTCGCGGGGAGCTCTCGCGGAGCCCGCTCGAGCTCGTCGCCGGGGCGGCGCCGGTCTGGCGCGACGCCCTGCGGCCGGGCGGCGCGGTGGGGATCGCCTGGAACGTGCACGTGGCGAGGCGCGACGCGGTCGCCGAGGTCCTCGCCCGCGCCGGCCTCGAGGTGTGCGAGGGGCCCGCGTACGACGGCTTCGAGCACCGGGTCGATCAGGCCATCCTGCGCGACGTGGTCGTGGCGACCAGGCCCCGGTGACCGCCCCGGCGGCCTACTTCAGATACCCCCGCGCCGCGAGGTTCCGCTGGATCCGCTGCTCCACCGAGCCGGCCTCGGCCTCGAAGGGCTGGCCGGTGAGCTGCTCGAAGAGGTTCACGTACGTGCGGGCGAGCGAGATGCGGACCTCGTCGGTGAGCGGCGGAGGCGTGCCCTGGCCGGAGAAGCCGTGCTCCTGGATGAGCCACTGGCGGATGTTCTCCTTGTCGAGCATCCGCTGCTCCTCGCCGCGCGCGAACCGCTCCTCCGCGCCCTCGGCGATCCAGTAGCGCGAGCTGTCGGGCGTGTGGATCTCGTCGATGACCACCAGGCGCCCGTCCGCCACCCCCATCTCGTACTTCGTGTCGACGAGGATGAGGCCGCGGGAGGCGGCCCACTCCTGGCCGCGCTGGAAGAGGCGGAGCGCGACCGCGCGCGCCTCGGCCCACAGGTCCGGCGTGACGAGGCCCTGCTTCAGGATCTCGGCCTCGCTGATCGGCTCGTCGTGCTGGCCGTACTCGGCCTTGGTCGACGGCGTGAGGACCGCGGCGTCGAACCTCTGGTCCTTCCGGAGCCCCTTCGGCCAGTCGATGCCGTACCCGCCCTTGCCGGCCTTGTAGTCGCGCCAGAGCGAGCCGGTGATGTAGCCGCGGACGATGATCTCGACGGGGAACGGCTTCGCCTTCTTCACCACCATCACGCTCGGATCCGGCGTGTCCACCAGGTGGACCGGCGCGATGTCCTTCACCTTCTCGAACCAGAAGGTGGTGAGCCGCGAGAGGATCTCGCCCTTGAACGGGATCGTCCCCAGCACGTGGTCGAACGCGGACACGCGATCGGTGGTGACCATGACGATCCGGTCGCCGCGCGTGTAGTTGTCGCGGACCTTGCCGCGGTAGAGGTCGCCGAGGGCGGGGAGGTCGAGCTGGCGGAGGGCGTGGGGGAGCTGGGCCCGGAGCAGTTCGTCGGTGAGCATGAGGGGATGTTATACGGTCCTCCGCGGGAACGGCCGTTCGATGAGGCGCCGCTCCCCGGGAGGGAAGCTCGATCGTGCTGGCCCGCGTCCGCGTCGTCCTGCACCGCCCGCAGAGCGCCGAGAACCTGGGCGCGGCGGCGCGCGTCATGAAGAACTTCGGCCTGCGAGACCTCGCGGTCGTCGCGCCGCCGTCCTGGGGGGGGCTGCCCCGGGGCGGCGGGCCGGGGCTGGCCCAGGGCGACGTCCTCGTCCGGGCGGCGCGGATGGCCCGGCGCGCGGGGGACGTGCTCGCGGGGCTCTCCGTCCACGACGACCTGCGGGCGGCGCTGGGGTCCGCGACGTGGGCCTGCGGCACGACCTCGCGGGCGGTGGAGGGCCGGCCACGCCTCTCGCCGCGGGAGCTCGCGCAGGAGCTGTGGCGGCGGAGCGCCGGCGGGGTCGTGGCGGTGGTGTTCGGGGAGGAGCGGCGCGGGCTCTCCGACGCCGAGCTCACGCTCTGCCAGGCGGTCTGCACCATCCCGACGCACCCCGATTACGACTCGATGAACCTGGCGCAGGCGGTGGCGGTGGTGAGCTACGAGCTGGCGCTCGCGGCCGGCGCGGCGTCCGCGCCCCCGCCGCCCGCGCAGGGCGACGAGCCGGCGCGGCACGCGACGGTGGAGGCGCTCTGGGAGCAGGCGCGCGCCGTGCTCGCGCGGGCGGGGTACCTGAACCCGCAGAACCCGGAGCACATCCTCGCGGACCTCCGCGGACTGCTCGCGCGCGCAGACCCCACGCAGCGCGAGGTCGAGCTGGTGCTCGCCGCGCTGCGGGCGCTGGACAGACAGCTCAGGCTGGTCGGTGGAGCGGGGTGACCTACGCCGCAGCCGCCGCGGCGCCCTGGTTCTTCTTCCGCGCCTTCTTCCACGCGGTGAAGTGCTCCTCGCAGAGCCCGTGCTCCTTCACCTTCTTCTTGCAGTCGGGCTTGGAGCAGATGTCGTACCGCGCCGGCTTCGCCTCGAGCTCGCCGCGGCGCCACTTCTTGTAGTGGAAGAAGCAGAGGCCCTTCGCGCGGTAGGCGCGCTTGCAGCCCTGGATGCCGCAGGCCTTCTTGCCGTTGCCCTTGGCGCGCGGAGCCTTCTTCTTCGTGGGGGTCTTCTCGGCCATAGAGGGGCCGCAGATAGCAGGTATCGGGGCGAGAATCAAGGACTTGGGCTTCGGGCCTCGGCCGAACGCCGCCCTCACTCTCCGATGGCCGGATGGATCTCGACCTTCGCCTGCTCGCGCGACGGCGCCTCGCGCAGCACGACGCGCACCGTCCGGTCCGGCTCCCCCTTGCGCTTCAGCGCGACCGAGACCTCCCGCCCGACGCCGGCCGTGGCGACGTACCACCGCAGGCGCGCCGGGGTCCGGATCTCGCGGCCCTCGACCGTGGTGATGACGTCGCCCACCCGGACGCCGGCCTTCTGCGCGGGCCCGTTCGCCACCAGCTCCGTCACCTCCACCCCCGTGGCCTTCTCGTCGAGGCCCGCCGGCAGCTCCTTCACCGTGATGCCGAGCCAGCTCCGCACCACCTTGCCGTGCGTCCGGAGCTGGTCGGTGATGGCCTTCGCCATGTTGATCGGGATCGCGAAGCCGATCCCCTGGCCGGTGGCGTTGACGGCGGTGGCGATGGCGACGACCCGCCCCTGGAGATCGAGCACGGGGCCGCCGGAGTTGCCCGGGTTGATGGGCGCGTCGGTCTGGATGAAGTCGTAGGTGCCCGGCCGCCCGACCGGCGAGATGTCGTCGCGGCCGACGTGGCTCACGATCCCGAGGCTCACGGAGTGATCGAGGCCGAACGGGCTGCCGATGACCAGGACCCACTGCGCGGGCTTGAGCTCGTCGGAGTCCCCGAGGGGCAGCGCCGTGAGCGGCCGCCCGGCGTCCACCTTGAGGAGCGCGAGATCGGACTCCGAGTCCATGCCGACGAGGCGCGCCGTGAGCTGGACGTTGCGCGCGCCGAGCTCGACCTCGATCTTGTCCGCGTCCTCGACCACGTGGGCGTTCGTGAGGATCCAGCCGTCCCGGTGGATGACGAACCCGGAGCCGACGCCTTTGCGCGGCCCGTCGCGGAGCTTGTCGTAGAGCTCCCGGAGGGAGCCGTCGTCGCGCTTGTCCGTGACCGGAGAGGTGGTGACCACCGCGACCACGGCGGGGAGGGCCTGCGCCGCGAGCCCGGAGAGGTCGGGGAGCCCCGCGGCGAGGCTCGTGCTCGGGGTGCAGGCGCGGTCCTCCGTGAACAGCCCTTCGCCCGCGGCCGCCTGCGAAGGACCTGCTGCCACCTGCAACGCGAGTACGGCCGCCGCCCACACCCCCATGGCTCCCTTCCCCCCGGGGCGCCGGACCGCCTCTGTGGCCCCTGGGAACAAAGGTGCGCAACGCCCGCCGCCCCGGCCATGCTGGCGTGGGGCCGGAACGACGGGCGGCGGGACGGGCGCTCGCCGGGCGCCCCGCTCCTAGCGGAGGTGCTCCGAGACGATCCGGTCGAGCTCCCGGCGATCGGACTCGCGG
>JAEYOU010000635.1 GCA_023411405.1 Pseudomonadota bacterium
GTGCGGGGCGCGGCGCTCGAGCGCGCGGACGCCGGCGCCGCCGCGGCCCGCGCGGCCTCGTCGGCCTGGTCCTTGAGCGTGCGGTACATCTCGTAGTTGCCGGGGTACCGCACCACCCGCCCGGCGCCCTCGAACGCGAGGATCGACGTCGCGACCTTGTCGAGGAAGTAGCGGTCGTGCGTGACGAGCAGCACCGAGCCGTCGAAGCCGAGGAGGAGCCGCTCCAGCACGCTCAGCGTCACCAGGTCGAGGTCGTTGGTCGGCTCGTCCAGCACGAGCAGGTTCGCGCCCTCGAGGAAGAGCCGCGCGAGGAGGAGCCGGTTGCGCTCGCCGCCGGAGAGCGCCTTCACCTGCATGCGCTGCACTGTGGGCGGGAACAGGAGATCGTCGAGGTAGTCGCGCAGCGCGACCTTGCGCCCGGAGAGCTCGACGAAGTCCTCGCCCGGCGCGCCGGGGGGCGCGCCGCCGGCCGCCTCGTACACGGTCCGCTCGGGGTCGAGCGCGCTCCGGTGCTGGTCGTGGTAGGCGACCTTGGTCCGCTTCCCGTGCACCACCTCGCCGGCGTCGGGCGCGAGCTCGCCCAGGAGGACGCGGAGGAACGTCGTCTTGCCGGCGCCGTTCGGGCCGACGAGGCCCACCCGCTCCCCGCGACCGAGCGTGAAGTCTACGCGATCGAGGACCGGCGGGCCGCCGAACCGCTTCGCGACGCCGCGCGCCTCGAGCACCACGTGCGAGAGCCGCGGCGGCGGCGCGACCTGGAACGCGGCCACCTTCGGGCGCGCGGGGCCGCGCTCGGCCATGAGCCGCTTCGCCCGCTCGATCCGCGCCTTCGACTTGGTCCGGCGCGCCTCCACTCCTCGCCGGAGCCAGGCGAGCTCGTCGGCGATCCAGCGGTCGCGCTTGTGGCGCGCGAGCTCCGCCTGCGCCTCGGTGGTGAGCTTCTGCTCGAGGTAGGCCTCGTAGTTCCCGGGGTAGCTCGTCACGCCGGCGCCGGGGGTGATCTCGACGATCCGGTCCACGAGGTCGTCGAGGAAGTACCGGTCGTGCGTCACGAGGAGGAGCGCGCCCGCGGATCGATCGAGCTCCTCCTCGAGCCAGTCGACCGTGTCGGCGTCGAGGTGGTTCGTGGGCTCGTCGAGGAGGAGCAGGTCGGGGTGGGTGAGGAGCGCCCGCGCGATGGCGACGCGCTTCCGGGCGCCGCCGGAGAGGTCGGCCACCGGGCGGTCCCAGTCCTTCACCCCGAGCCGATCGAGCAGGCGGCGGGCCTCGTGCGCCGTGTCCCAGCCGCCGAGGTGCTCCACGCGGTCGGCGGCGGCGGCGAGGTCCGCGAGGAGGCGCTCGTGCCGAGAGACCTCGGAGTCGATCGCGGGCTCCGCGGCGAGGAGGGCCGACAGCTCCGCGTGCCGCTCCAGCGCGGCCCGGAGCGGCGCGCGCGCGACCTCCAGCTCGGAGGCCACGGTCGCGCCCTCGGGAAAGGACGGCTCCTGCGGCAGGTACGTGACGAGCGCGCCGCGGCGGAGCTGGACCTCGCCGCGATCGGGCGCGGCCGCGCGGGCCAGCATCCGCATGAGGCTCGACTTGCCCGAGCCGTTCACGCCCACGAGCCCGACCCGCTCGCCCTCCTCGAGGGTGAGGGTGAGCCCTTCGAAGATGGTCCGGCTGCCGTAGGCGAGGCCGAGCTCGGCGGCGTGGAGGAGCGTCACGCGCCCTATCTACCATCGGGGACGCCGCGCCGCCCCTGCGCGGTGTCGCGCGCCGAAGCCCACGTGCCCGCCGCCCACTTGCGCAGCTCCTCGACCCAGAGCGTCGCGCTCGCCGCGGCGAGGCAGGCGAGCCAGTCGGCCGGGCGGAGGGAGACGGTCGCGAACGAGCGCTGGAGGAAGGGCAGGTGCACGACGGCGACCTGCAGGGCCGCCGAGCTCGCCACCGCGCCCCACAGCCAGCGGTTCGCGCCGAGGCGGTGGAACGCGCTCCGGTCCGCGAACCGGGCGTTGAACACGTTGAAGAGCTGCGCGAGGACCAGCGTCGTGAAGGCCATCGTCCGCGCGCGGCCGAGGCCCTCCTCCGCGCCCGCGCCCGTGACGAGGCCGCCCGGGAGCGCCCAGTCCATGATCGCGAGCGTGCTCGCGGCCATCACCGCGCCGAGGAGCAGGATGCCGAGCCAGGCGCGCCGGCCGATCACCGCGGCGCGCGGATCCCGCGGCGGCCGCAGCATCACGTCGTGATCGGCGGGCTCGACGCCGAGCGCCAGGGCCGGGGCGGCGTCGGTGAGGAGGTTGATCCAGAGGATCTGGGTCGCGAGCAGCGGGACCACGAGGGCCGAGCCCTCGTCGGCGACGAGCCCGAGCACCCCGGCGAGGACCACGCCGAGGAACATCGTGAGCACCTCGCCGGTGTTGGAGGAGAGCAGGAAGCGGAGGAAGCGCTGGATGTTGCCGAAGATCGAGCGGCCCTCCTCCACGGCGGCGACGATCGAGGCGAAGTCGTCGTCCACGAGGATCATGTCCGACGCCCCCTTCGCCACGTCGGTGCCGGTGATCCCCATCGCCACGCCGATGTGCGCGGCCTTGAGCGCCGGCGCGTCGTTCACGCCGTCGCCGGTCATCGCGGCGATCTCGCCCTCGGCCGCGAGCGCCCGCACGATCCGCAGCTTGTGCTCGGGCGCCACCCGGGCGAAGACCGCGGCCGCGCGCACCGCGCGCCGGAGCGCCTCATCGTCCATGGCCTCGAGCTCAGCGCCGGTGACGACGCGCGCGCCCGGCGCGGCGATCCCGAGCTCGGCGGCGATCGCGGAGGCCGTGACCGGG
>JAEYOU010000643.1 GCA_023411405.1 Pseudomonadota bacterium
CTGCGGGGCGCAGCCCCGTGCGCGCGGCGAGCGCGCCGAGCACCGCGTGCACGAACGGCGCGTCGGTGACCACGAGGCCGTACAGGTGGTAGTCGCCCGCCGCCCCGGCGACGAGCGCGGCCTCCTCCTCCCTGAGCCGCGCGTGGCTCGGGCAGAGGAACGCGTCGCAGGTGAGGACGTCGTAGACCCCGCAGGCGCGGAGGTCGGCGCCGCCGGTGACCTTCGGGTGGGCGAGGCACCCGACGCGCTCCTCGGCCGCGTCGAGGAACCCGAGCAGCGGGCAGATCCGGATCGACGGAAAGACGGGCGCGGGGAGCTCATGGGCCCGCGCGGCCGCCGCGGCGCGGAAGGCCTCCGCCGTCCGCGGCGTCCGGGCGAGGAGAGCGGTGGAGCGCCGGAGCTCGTCCCGGATCGCGGCGCGCGAGAGGTCCGAGCGGTTGTAGAGGCCGCAGCAGGCGCCGCAGCTCGCGCCGTCGCGCTGGCAGAGCTCTACCAAGAGACGCCGCCCCCCCCTGCCGTCACGGGAGCCCCAGCGCCGAGCGGCACCCGGCGCAGAGGCCCGGCCCGTTCCGGTCGGAGTCGGCGGGCTCGCTCGACGCGTGCATCGCGCAGCGCGCGTCGGAGCACGCGGCGAGCCCGAGCACGTGTCCGAGCGCATGCACCGCCTGCACTTGCGCCCGGCGCCGGAGCGCGACCGGGTCCGGACCCAGCCGGCCGAGCCCTACCACGGCGGCGCCGAGATCCCGGTCCGCGTCGAAGAGGACGTAGTCGCCCTCGTCCGGCAGGAAGAGATCTCCGTCGACGAGGCCGAGGACCGGCGCCCTCGACGCGGGCCGCAGCCCGGCGAGCCGCCGGAGGACGGCGGGCGCGTGGAACTGCCGGCGCCCGGCGTTCCACGCGTAGGTCGGCCGATCGAGCGCCGGACCGTGCCTCCAGCCGAGCCCCAGCGCGGGGGCGAGCGCGGCGGCCACCTCCGGGAGGAGGCGCGGCGGGAGGTCGCCGAGGGCGACCACCACCGCGGCCGAGTTCACGGTACGTGCAGAGGTGGCTGAGGCGGAAGGATTCGAACCTTCATGAGCGGATCCAAAGTCCGCGGTCCTGCCATTAGACGACGCCTCAGTAGGTCTCGAACTCACGGCCGGCGCCCCTCGTCACGTGCGCTCCCCCTGCGGCCTCGTGCGCGGGCCCCTCCGCCCGCTTGCTCCGTGAATCCACTACCAGCGTACCAGGGCGCTCGCCCAAGTAAAGCCGGCCCCGAAGGCGCACAGCCCCACGAGGTCCCCGCGCCGAACGCCCCGCGCCTGCACCGCCTCGGCGAGGCAGAGCGGGATCGAGGCGGCGGTGGTGTTCCCGTACTTCTGGATGTTGTTGAACACCTGGTCGTCGCGCAGCTCGAGCGACCGCTGCACCATCTCCGAGATGCGCAGGTTCGCCTGGTGCGGGATGACGACCTTGAGGTCCTTCGGGGTGAGCCCGTTCCTGTCGAGCGCCTCGCGCAGCACCTCCGGCATCCGCACGATCGCGTGCTTGAAGACCTTCTGTCCCTCCATGTGCGGGAAGACGTCCTCGGACGCGCCGATGTCCTGCGGGATGCGCGGGTGGTAGAGGCTGCCGGGCTTGTCGGTCCAGAGCTCCTTCGCGAACCGGCCGTCGGCGTGGAGGTGGCAGGAGAGGACCCCACGATCCGGGTCGTCCGTCGCCTCCAGCAGCGCCGCGCCGGCACCGTCGCCGAAGATGACGGCCACGTCGCGGCCGCGCGTCGAGACGTCGAGGCCGGTCGAGTGCACCTCGGAGCCGACGAGCAGCACCTTCCGGAACATCCCGGTCCGGATCCAGGCGTCGGCGACCGAGAGCCCGTAGAGGAACCCGGTGCACTGGTTGCGGACGTCGATCGCCGGGACGCCCGGGAGCCCCAGCTTCGCGTTGAGGAAGCAGCCGTCGCCCGGGAACATGTGGTCGGTCGAGAGCGTCGCGTACACGATCGCCTCGATGTCGGTCGCCTTCCAGCCGGCGGCGTCGAGGGCGCGCTTCGTGGCCTCGAGCGCGAGGTCGCTGTTGCCCTGGCCGGGCGCCACCCAGCGCCGCTCCTTGATGCCCGTCCGCTGCGTGATCCACTCGTCCGAGGTCTCCATGTACCGCGTGAGCTCCTCGTTCGTGACCACGCGGTCCGGCGTGCAGGTGCCGAGTGCGGCGAACGCGGTGCGGGGCATGTGGGCTCCTCGTCGATTGGTGTGGGGTTCGTGCAGCGTTCGCCGCCCGCGCGGCCCGTCCCGCCCCCGCCGCCTAGATGTCCAGGTTCTGCACGTCGAGCGCGTGCCGCTCGATGAACTCGCGGCGCGGGTCCACCGCGTCGCCCATGAGGATCGAGAAGATCTCGTCCGCCTCGACGGCGTCGTCCACCCGCACCTGCAGCATCGTGCGGTTGGCCGGGTTCATCGTCGTCTCCCAGAGCTGCTCGGGGTTCATCTCCCCGAGCCCCTTGTAGCGCTGGATGGTCTGGCCCTGCGTCGCCGACTGCTTGAGCGCGTCCACCATGCTGAAGACGTCGGGCACCTCGCGCTCGCCGTCCGCCGCCTCGAGCTTGTACGGCCCGGCCCCGAGCTCTGCGATGACGCCGTAGAGCGACGTCATCTCCCCCCACTCGGCGCCCGAGAGGTAGTTGAAGTCCAGCCGGGTCTCGCGCGGCGCGCCCGACACGATCGTCTGGTAGACGAGCGCGTCGCAGCCGTGCTCCTCGTCGCGCTCGATCTTGGCGTGGCGCACGATCAGCTCGGGGTGCGCCTTCTGCGCCCGCTCGAAGATCTTCTGCACCTGATCCTTCACCTGCTCGTGATCGCGCAGGAGCGCGAGGTCGAGGTCCCCGAGCCGGACGGCCGCGTCCACGATGCGGCTGTCCCGCCGGCGATCGACCCGCGTCAGCATCGCCCGGTACGCGATCGCCTTGCGCGCGAGGTTCGTCAGCTCCTCGCCCTCGACGGCGGTCTCGCCCGCGGTGAGCCGCGCCTTCTCCGTCCCCAGGCCGAGGAGGTACTCGTCCATCGACTCCTGGTCCTTGATGTACCGCTCCTTCTTCCCCTTGGAGACGCGGTAGAGCGGCGGCTGCGCGATGTACAGGTACCCCTTCTCGATCACCTGCGGCATCTGCCGGAAGAAGAAGGTGAGGAGGAGCGTGCGGATGTGGCTCCCGTCCACGTCCGCGTCGGTCATCACGATGATCCGGTGGTACCGGACCTTGTTGATGTCGTACTCCTCCGGGCCGATCCCGGTGCCCAGCGCGGTGATGAGCGTGGCGATGATCTCGGACGAGAGCATCTTGTCGAACCGCGCCTTCTCGACGTTCAGGATCTTGCCGCGGAGGGGGAGGATCGCCTGCACGCGGCGGTCCCGCCCCTGCTTGGCCGAGCCGCCGGCGGAGTCGCCCTCGACGATGTAGAGCTCGCTCTCGGCCGGGTCCTTCGACTGGCAGTCGGCGAGCTTCCCCGGGAGCGAGGCGCCGTCGAGCGCGCCCTTGCGGCGCACCGTCTCGCGCGCCTTGCGCGCGGCGATCCGCGCCCGGGCCGCCTCGGCGACCTTGCCGCAGACGCGCTTGGCGACGTTGGGGTTCTCCTCGAGGTACGCCGTGAGCTTCTCGTTGAGCATGGTCTCGACCATGCTCTTCGCCTCGGTGTTCGAGAGCTTCGTCTTGGTCTGCCCCTCGAAGCTGGCGCCGGGGAGGCGGATCGAGATCACCGCCGCGAGCCCCTCCCGCATGTCGTCGCCGGAGGGCAGCTCGTCCTTGAGGTCCTTGAAGAGGTTGTTCTTCTGCCCGTACGCGTTGATCGTGCGGGTGAGGGCGGCCTTGAAGCCGATGAGGTGCGTGCCGCCCTCGTGGTTGTGGATGTTGTTCGCGAACGCGAAGACCTTCTCGTCGTACGCGTCGTTCCACTGGAGGGCGATCTCGACCTGGGCGGTGCCGCGCTCCGTCTCGACCTCCTGGCGCAGCGCGATGGGCGGCTGGAACATCACCTCGCGGCTCTTGTTCAGGAAGCCCACGAACTCGCGGATGCCGTCCTTGAACAGGAACTCGTGCTTCTTCCCGCTCCGCTCGTCCTCGATGGTGATCGTGAGGCCGGCGTTGAGGAAGGCGAGCTCGCGCAGCCGGCCGGACAGCGTCTCGAAGGAGTACTCGGTCACCTCGAAGATCGTCGGGTCGGGCTTGAAGGTGACCTTCGTCCCGCGCCGCTGCGTCTCGCCGATCGGCGTCACCTTGCCGGCCGGGTTGCCGCGCTCGTACCGCTGCGCCCAGACCTTGCCCTCGCGGTAGACCTCGACCTTGAGCCACTCGGAGAGCGCGTTCACGCACGTCACGCCGACGCCGTGCAGGCCGCCCGAGACCTTGTACGCGTTCGACTCGAACTTGCCGCCGGCGTGGAGCTTCGTCATCACCACGTCCAGCGTGTCCATGCCCTTCACCGTGGGGTGAGGACCGATCGGGATGCCCGAGCCGTTGTCGACGATGGTGATCGAGTTGTCGGCGTGGATCGCGACGTTGATCTCGTTGGCCCGACCGGCCATCGCCTCGTCCACCGAGTTGTCGACGACCTCGTAGACGAGGTGATGCAGGCCGCGCTCCCCGACGTCGCCGATGTACATGTGCGGCCGCTTGCGGACCGCTTCCAGCCCCTCGAGCACCTTGATGGTATCGGTGCCGTACTGGTCGTCTCCATTCGAGACGGCGCGCTGGCTTCTCTCGGCGGTTTCCAGGGGTGCCTCGCTCAGGGTTTCTCTGAAGGGAATTCGTGGGTTACGTGTCGATTGGGTATAGCAGGCCGGGGGCCCTTGGGCAACGCCCATGACCGGTTCGGAACCCCAGGAAACCGCTCAGGAAACGAGCCGCGAAACGACCCCGTTCTCGACGCGGTGGAGGGCGCTCTCGGGGCCTGCGGCAGCACCGAGCAGCCGCTCGTCGGTGGTCGTGAGGAACGCCTGACCCGGCAGGCTCGCGAGGTACGCCAGGAGGAAGCCGTTCTTCGCCGGGTCGAGCTCAGAGGAGACGTCGTCGAGGAGGAGGAGCGGAGGGCGGCGCAGCATCGCGCGCAGGTTCTCGATCTCCGCGATCTTGAGCGCGAGCACGAGGGCGCGCTGCTGGCCCTGGCTCCCGTAGGAGCGCGCCCCCTTGCCGCCGAGCGCGAGGGTCACGTCGTCGGCGTGCGGTCCGACGGAGGTGAAGCCGCGCTCCCGATCCCGCTCGAGCCGGGCCGCGAGCGCCGCCTCGAGCCGCGCGACGAGCTCGGGCTCGGTCCCCTCGGTTCGGAGCCCGGAGGCCGCCCGGTACTCGAACGCCGCCGCGGGCGCCGCCGGCCCGGAGATCTCCCGGAAGGCGGCCTC
>JAEYOU010000659.1 GCA_023411405.1 Pseudomonadota bacterium
GCCGGCTTCGACGCGCACCTCGCGAAGCCGCCGGACCTCGAGCGCCTCGAGCGCCTGCTGGCCCGGCCCGACCGCACCGGGAGCCCGAGCACGTAGCCGGGCCGCTCAGCCGCGTCCCACCACGCGCACGAGCAGCGCGAGCCCCGCCGTCGCGAGCTTCGATGCCCACGCATGCGCCCGCAGCGCCCGGCGCGCCGGCGCAGCTTCGCCCTCCCTCCGTCGCCCGCCTCGCCGCTCCTGGAGCAGGTACCCGCGCTCCCGGAGCAGCGCCGCCATCCCCATCTGCGTCCCCCAGCTTCCACCGTTCAGCATGTCTCGCCTCCTCTCGCCGGGCAGTCGAACGGCGCGCGCCGGGATCGACAGGCGTCCCCGCGGGGGCCCTGCCGTGGGCATGAAGCGCGTGGGCGGCGCGCTTATCCCTCCGGGACCAACCGGGGCCCACTGGGGGCGTCGCCCGGCCCGCTGTCGAATCTGGCGCACGCCGAACGATCACCGGGCATGTGACGGCCACGACGGCCACAACGGAGGTGCACCGTGCGCTACGCCTGCCTCGTCTGCTTCGAAGGCTCGATCTTCGACACCCTCACCCCCGCGCAGAAGGACGCGCTCGACCGCGACTCGCTCGACTACGACCAGGAGCTCGCGCGGCGCGGGCACCTCGTCCTCGCCGACGCGCTGCAGAGCCCGGAGTCCGCGATCACCGTCCGCGTGCGGGAGGGGAAGCTCTCCACCACCGACGGCCCCTTCGCGGAGACGAAGGAGCAGGTGGGCGGCGTGGTCATCATCGAGGCGCGCGATCTCAACGAGGCGGTCCAGCTCGCGGCCGGCATCCCGCTCGCGCGGCTCGGGTCCATCGAGGTGCGGCCGATCCTCGAGATCCCGTACCCGGAGGAGAGGAGCGCTCCGGCGTCCGCGGGGAGCCCGGCGTGAGGTTCCTCTGCATGGTCCGGTGGGAGGACGGCGGACCGGCGCCCAGCGCCGCCGAGGCGGACGCCCTCATCCGCGAGCACCTCGCGTACGACGCCGGGCTCCGCGCGTCCGGCCACCTCGTCGAGTCGGGCGCGCTGGAGCTCGAGCACACGGCCACGATCGTCCGCGTGCGGAACGGGAAGCTGTCGGCCACCGACGGCCCCTTCGCGGAGACGAAGGAGCACCTCGGCGGCTTCCTGCTCGTCGAGGCGGAGAGCCGCGAGGAGGCGATCCGGCTCGCCGCCGGGATCCCCTCCGCCCGGAACGGCTGGATCGAGGTCCGGCCGCTCCGCGACCTGCTCGCCGAGATCGCGCCCTCGAGGACGCAGCCCGACCCCCGCGCGCCGCTGGAGGGATGATGGAACCGACGACCGGAAGCGATCCTGGCATCCAGGTGGAGCCCCCGCGGTTCGTGGAGGGCCGGCCGATGCGGCTCGCCGGCCTCGCCGGGCGCTTCACGCCCGAGACCATGCCGCAGATCCCGGCGCTCTGGCAGCGGTTCGTCGCGCTGCTCGACGCCGACGCGCTGCCTTCGCAGGTGGGCCGCGTCACGTACGGTGTCGGGTTCCACTGCCTCGACGGGTCGCCGACGTACGAGTACCGCTGCGCCGTCGAGGTCACGAGCTTCGACGGCCTGCCGCCCGAGCTGCGCGCGCTCGAGGTGCCCCCGCTGCGCTGGGCGGTCTTCCCGCACCGGGAGCACGTCTCGCGCCTCGGCGACTCGATCACCGCGATCTGGGCGCGGTGGTTCCCGGCCTCGGGCCTCGCCGCCGATCACCGCCCTGGCCTGCCGGACTTCCTGGAGCGGTACGGGGAGGAGTTCGATCCCGTGACCGGGCACGGCGGGATGGAGGTCTGGTTTCCGGTACGGCCGTGACTCCCGTGAACGACCTCGACGCCCTCTGGCGCGCCGAGTCCCGCCGCGTGCTCGCGACGTTGATCCGCCTGCTCGGCGACTTCGATCGCGCCGAGGAGGGGCTGCACGAGGCGTTCGCCGCCGCGGCGGAGCGGTGGCCGCGCGAGGGCGTGCCCGCGCACCCCCGGGCCTGGCTCGTGTCCGCAGGGCGGTTCAAGGCGATCGACGCGCTCCGCCGGCGCGCCCGGCACGACGCCGCCCTGGCGGAGCTCGCGCGGCGGCTCGAGGAGGAGGAGCCCGTGGACGACGAGACCGGCGCGCTCGGGGACGACCGGCTGCGGCTCGTGTTCACCTGTTGCCACCCCGCGATCCCGCCCGACGCGCAGGTCGCCCTGACGCTCCGCGAGGTGTGCGGCCTGACGACCGAGGAGATCGCCGCCGCGTTCCTCGTGCGGCCGCCGACCGTCGCGCAGCGGATCGTCCGGGCCAAGGCGCGCATCCGCGACGACCGCATCCCGTACCAGGTGCCCGACCCCGAGGAGCTGCCGGAGCGGCTCGAGAGCGTGCTGCGGGTCGTGTACCTCGTCTTCAACGAGGGCTACTCGGCGTCGTCGGGCGCCGCCGTCGTCCGGCCCGATCTCTCGGGCGAGGCCATCCGCCTCGCCCGCCTCGTGCTCCAGCTCCTCCCCGACCCCGAGGTGGCCGGGCTGCTCGCCCTCATGCTCCTCCACGAGGGCCGCAGGGCGGCGCGCACCTCGGCGGACGGGGAGCTCGTGCTCCTCGCCGATCAGGACCGCGCGCGGTGGGATCAGGCCGTGCTCGCCGAGGGGAGGGCGCTCGCTGCGCGCGCGATGGCCGGGCCGGTGATCGGCCACTACGCGCTCCAGGCCGCCATCGCCGCCGAGCACGCGCGGGCGGCGCGCCCCGAGGACACGGACTGGCGCCGGATCGTCGAGCTGTACGACGTCCTCCTGCGGGCTGACGGCTCGCCCGTCGTGGCGCTCAACCGCGCCGTCGCCGTCGCGATGCGCGACGGCGCTGCGGCCGGCCTC
>JAEYOU010000660.1 GCA_023411405.1 Pseudomonadota bacterium
CCACGCTCCCATTCTACGCCGTGCGCGTGGTGGAGGGGGGAGGCGAGCGGGGCGGGCGCTCAGGCCCGCGCCGGGAGGGCAGGCCCGGGCGCGGCCACCGCCTCTCCGGCCGCGTCCGCGACCGGGACCCGGACCGGCGGGCGGCCCATGGCGCGCAGCCAGCGCATGTTGGCCGCCACGGCGCTGCGCAGGGTGGGCTCCGCGTGGTAGCGGACCCCGTGCGCGCGGCAGGTCGCCTCCACGATCCGGGCGATCGCCGGGTAGTGGATGTGCGAGACCCGCGGGAACAGGTGGTGCTCGACCTGGAAGTTGAGCCCTCCGATGTACCAGCCGAGGAGCCGGTTCTCGCGCCCGAAGTCCACGGTCGTGGTCACCTGGTGCTCCGCCCAGTCGGTGGACACGGGGGCACCGTCCGGGAGGTCGTGAAAGCGGGCCTCGCCCACGCAGTGCGCGAGCTGGAACACGGAGGCGAGCACGGTGCCGAGCGTGAAGGAGGCGAGGAGCCAGATGGGGACGAGCCACCACGTCCGGTGGAGCGCGAGCGGGAGGACGACCGCCCACAGGTTGAACACCACCTTGCCCGCGAGGGCCACGGCCAGCGTCCGGCCGCGCGCGGGCGCGAAGCTCCGGCCTCCGATGCGGCCGGTGACCAGCTCGCGGTAGTCGTCCCAGAAGAACCAGCGGATCGGGAAGAGGGCGTAGAGCGCCCACACGTACACGTGCTGGAGGCGGTGGAAGGGCCGCCAGGGCTGCCACGGCGCGAAGCGGAGGAGCGGCCCGGGCTCGATGTCGGCGTCGGTGCCGGCGACGTTCGTGAACCCGTGGTGCAGCACGTTGTGCTTCTGGCGCCAGAGGTGCGAGCTGCCGCCGAGGAGCTCCATCGTGAGGCCGAGCACGCGGTTCACGCGCGCGTTCGACGACAGGCTGCCGTGGTTCGCGTCGTGCATCACCCCGAACCCGATCCCGGCCATCGCGAGGCCGATGGAGATCGTGAGGAGCACGACGCCGACCGGACCCGGATCGGCGAACATCAGGGCCGCCCAGGAGGTCCCTAGCCAGCCGAGGAGGATGGCGGCGTGGAGGAGCAAGCGCCAGCCGCCGTGGCGGGAGCGGCCGGTGTCGCGGAAGTACGCGTCGACCGCGCGCTTGAGCTGCTGGTGGAAGGGGCTGGAGGGCGAGAAGCGGACGGGTGGTGACTGGGAGATCATCGGTCCCCAGAGAGATGTGCAGGCCGTGTCACCGGCGGGTCACGGCGGGCAGGCTCTCGCAGGGAGCGGCCGGCTGCCTCCCCACGAGCCTTCCGGAGCGTAGGATGCGAGGCGTGACCCTCCCCGTCGAACGCCCCCGCATCCGGGTCGTCGATCTGCCGCCCGAGCGCGAGGCGCCGTACTTCGTCTGCCTCGAGGACTGGCCGGGCGCCGATCTCGCGCACGCAGGAGATCACAAGGCCCGCTGGTACGCCGCCACGATCATCGAGGCGCGCGTGCGCAGGCTCCCCGCTCTGCGGTGACGCGCACCGCGGAGGAGCCGCTCAGCGCTCGACCATGTAGCCCTCCTCGAGGAGCTCCTCGAGCTCGCCGGCCGCTTGTGGGAGGAGCTGCTCGAGGAGCACGTCGCGCTCGTGGCGCCAGGACTCGAGCTCGAGGACCGGGTCCTCGGCGACGATGGGCTCGATGAGGTGGGCCCACGCGCTCGCCTTGCGCTGGAGGACCTCTGGCCGGAGCGGCCCCGCCGCGAGCGTACGCCCGATCGCGTCGAAGCGCGCCCACTCCGTCGCCGCGAGCAGCCCGAGGAACGGATCGCAGCCGGACGGCACCACCCACGCGTTGCCCCAGACCGCGACCGGCGCGCAGGCGGCCGGCTTCACGTTCCAGTTCGGGAGCGGGGTCGCGGCGCCGTAGCCGCACCACTCGACGAACGGGTCGCACCACGGGAACGTGTTGTCCATGTCCCAGGGGACGAGGTGGAAGCGGCCGTCCGCCGCGGTGTCGCGGTACCAGTAGTAGTTGTGCGGCCCCATCGACCAGCAGCCCGGTTCACCGCACGTGTAGAGGGCCGTCACCCCGTCCCAGTTCTCGATGGCCCGATCGACGGCCATGTACCGGAGCAGCTCGTCGACGTCGACGTGCGCGGAGAGCGGCGCGGTCGAGCCCTCCTCGATCGCGCTGGCCACCGCGGAGGTGAGGGCGAGGAAGTCGGCGGGATCGTCGCCCTCGTCCTGCCCGGCGGTCACGTGCGCCGTGAACGCCCCCTCGCCGAGGATCCGCAGCGCCTCGGGGTTGGGCCAGACCTCCTTGTAGAGGTTGCCGCCGGCCGCGTCCGGGTAGTGGAACCGCGCGTACCGGTCGTCCACGTCCTCCACCGCGATGAAGAGGCCCATGAACGTCCCGTTGATGAAGAGGCGGGCGGGGGCGGTCCGCGGCGCGTCGACGCCGGAGTCGAAGTAGGCGCCGTAGCCGAGCATCTCGCGGAGCATCGACGGATCGCGCGACCCCGCGTGCAGGTTGAGCTTCTTGAGCCCGCGGAACCGCGTCTCCCGCACGTACTCGTTGAACTTGAACTTGTACGAGATCTTCCGGCAGTGCGGCTCGTCGAGCCGCGGGCGCGAACGCATCTCCTCGAGCGTGTCCACGCTCGGATCGCCGTCCTCGTCGAAGGTCGGCGGTCCCCAGCACGACCCCAGCGTCCCGTACGATCCCTTGTGACGGAACCCGACCTGGCCGAGGTCGAGCGGCCCGCCCGCGAGGCCGCTCACCACGAGCGACGCCGGCATCCACTCCTCGCCGATGCCGTGGGCCTCGAGGTAGTCCCAGTCCTCCTGCGTCATCGTCACCTCGTAGGTGAGCACCTGGCCGGGCCGGAAGACCGCCTCGTCCTCGGAGCCGTCCACCACGCCCACCGGCGGATACCAGGGCGACGCGGGCTCGGAGTCGGAGCAGGCCACGAGCGCGGCGGCCGCGAGGAGCGCCGCGAGGACGCGGGACGGAGCGGGAGCGGGGACGGGACGCATGGTGCCTCCTGACTACCGGCACGCGCCGGGAGGCCGGCGCGTCGCGGTTGCCTGGTTGCGCCGATGCTGGCACCACGTCGCGGGGTCCGCAACGAAGTTCCTCGCCTGCGCACCCGTTCGTCGCCGGGCGCGGTGACCAGGTTCCGGAGGAGGCCCCCGCCGCCCCTCCCCTCGCTGCCGCGGACGTGCACGACGGACGGCCGATCCGCCTCAGCCGCGGCGGCGCCCGGAGGGGGCGAGCGGCCGGCGGCGCCCCGGCGTCATGATGGCCAGCGCCTCGTCGCGGCTCGCGACGGCGTGGACCTTGCCGCGGGCCGCGACGTACTTCCAGGCGAGCTGCGGCGCCCGGGAGATCTCGTCGGGCGTCGTGGAGAGCAGCGTCGAGACGCCCGGCTCCGCGAGCATGGCGTCCACCCCGACGCGCCCCTGGCGCGCCTGCGCGGCGAGCCGCGGGTTGAACAGGGCCTGCAGCACGTCGTCCGCGGGGACGGCCGCGCGGCGCTCCCCCGGACGCCGCCGCGCCAGATCGCGGACGGTGCGCAGGAACCCGTACTGCACGAGGCCGCTGCAGATGAAGCTCGCCGGCGCGAACCGCTTGCGCGCGTGCGCACTCCGCAGCGCGCCGGCGAGGGCGTCCGCCACGTCGTCCGGCCCGCCGAGGAGGCGCTGCCGCAGGACGGCGAGGCCGAGGGAGAGGATCGTCCGGTACGAGTACCCCGCCTCGATGAAGTCGAGCATCCGGCCGCGGACGGTGGACTGGACCTCCTCGTCGAACCAGGGCGCCTCGAACCGCAGGAAGGCGACCGCCGTCCCGCGGCGCCGGGCGTCGTGGGCGAGCAGGTCGGAGAGGCGCCTCAGGTCCACCCCGCGCGGCGCCGCCTCGATGAGGAACGCGTGCTCGAACCCCCGGTCCGTCCGCGGCACCAGGAAGACGAGCGCGGCGTGGCTGAACGGGCTCCGGGTCGCCCACCGGATCATCCGGCTGGTGAGGGCCTTCCCCGAGACGAGCACGACGTCGGAGCGCCGCAGGAGGCCGCTCCCGAGGAACTCCTCGAGCGGCATCGGGAACGCGCTCCCGGGCGCGCGCACGGCCGGGGCGGGCACGGCGGGAGCACGATGCACGGCGGCCTCCGTCCGGCGCCGGTGAGGTCGATCCAGCGCCCGGCCCGACCAGCATGCCAGCCGACCCGCACGCCAGCAAGCGCGCCCGGCGCCGCGGACGTCAGCCCGCGTCCTCCTCCGCCGGCGGCGGCCCGAACCAGCTCCGCGCCTCCTGGTCCACGCAGTTGGCGTTGAGCCAGAGCGTCATCCCGTCGGGCGTGCGCCGGCCGTCGACGTCGACCACCCGCACGACCCGGGCCATGTCCGCGTCGTCGGGGCAGAGCTCGGGCAGGAGGTTGGGCGCGGCCCGCAGGCGCGCCTCGTCCAGCGCGTACCCGGCCGTTCCCGGGAAGATGGCGAAGTAGAGGATGTTCTCCTCCACCAGGTCGTTGAAGAAGTGCGAGCCGAGCGAGACGTCCGGGATGGTGTTCCCGAGCCGCATGATCTCGCACACGGCGGAGACGCGCTGGATCTCCGGGAACGAGACCGGGACCCCCAGCGACGGCGTGGTGGTGCCCCAGCGCCCGGGCCCGAGCAGCAGGACGCGCGCCGGGCCGAGCTTGCGGTTCGCCCGGCCCACCACGCGCGCCACCTCGTACCGGTCCTGGAGCCCGAGGACCGCGTAGGCGTCGGGATCGACGTAGACCACGCGATCGATCGGCGTGTTCGTGCTCTGGCCGACGAGCGGCCCGCGACTCTCGAGCAGGACTGACCCGGGCGGCAGGTCCTCGGGCACCGGCACGGCCACCCCGCCCTCGCGGATCTGGAGCGGCCGGCACTGGACGACGTTGAGCCGGAGCTCGCCGTCGCGCCCCACGTTGCCGGTGAACTCGACGTCCACCGGCGTCCGGTACGCCGCCCGGAGCTCGCCCAGGATCGAGCGGATCTGCTCGACGAAGGGCGTGCCCCAGAGCAGCTCCTCGAACGTGAGCACCCAGCCGCCGCCCTGGCGCTGCGTCGCGAACAGCCGGATCGGCAGATCCGGGCTCCGGCGGATCACCTCGTCCACGCGCACCGGGCGGAGCTCCCGGCTCTCGAGATCGATCACGTCCACGCGCTGCTGCGCGTACTCGGTCACCTCGTCGAGGCTCGTCTCCGGCCGGAGCGACGGCGCGTTCAGGGCGACGACGCGGGTGTAGTCGTCGTCGGAGCGCTCCACCGCCCGCGTGCCCAGGCCGAACACGAGCCGCACGACGCCGGCCTGCGGGTCGATCTGGTGGTTCCAGACGTACGGGTTGTACGAGAGGGCCACGCCCGCCACCTGCGGGAAGAAGAGCGTGCCGCGCACCGCGCCCGAGACCCGCTGGATGAGGACCGCCATCTGCTCGTCGCGGCCGAGGAGCCCCCGCCGCTCCCGGTACCGGAGCGCCTCCTCGCTCATGGTGCTCGCGTACACCGTGCGGATCGCGGAGAGGAGCGCGTCGAGCCGCTCCTCCGGCGGGCCGTTGTTGGGGAGGAACACGCTGTCGTACTTGCCGGTGAAGGCGTTGCCGAAGCCGTCCTCGAGGAGGCTCGAGGACCGGACGATGATCGGCGACTGCCCGTAGTGCTCGAGGACCTGCAGGAGCTGCTCGACGATGAAGCTCGGGAACGTGCCGGCGAGCACCCGCTCGCGCGCCTCGGCGGCGACGTCGGCGAGCGACGGGCCGCTGTGGATCGTCCGGCGGACCTGCCAGATGCCGTTCCGGACGAGGTACGTGTAGAAGACGTCGGAGCCGACGAACCACGAGTCGTGCGGCTCGAGGAGCCGCGTCCAGCGCGGGTGGGCGCGGGCGAGGATGGCGCGCGAGACGAGCATGCCCGCCGCCTTGCCGCCGACGAGCCCGGTGCCGATCATCCTCCGCCGGATGGCGAAGAGGTCGTCGAGCTCCAGGTAGCGCTCCGCCAGCTCGGTGAACCGCTCGTCCCGCGTGAGGAGCCCGCGGAGGAGGTCCTGGAAGGCCTCGTGCTCGTCGCGCCAGGGCCGGGCGCCGGCGCGGCAGGCCTCGCGGATCTCGCGCGCCTCCACGAACCGCCGCTCCCACGCGTCCATCTGGCCGAGGCCCGCGGGCGGCCGCTCGGCGACGTCGGCCAGCTCGGCGCTCTCCGTGAGGGCCCGGAAGTCCTCGCCCTCCCACGCGTGCGGCAGGTACATCGTCGGCGACCTGCGCCCGTCCACCTTGAGCGGCTGGACGTAGCGGACGCGCTGCCGGCGGAAGACGTCCACGAGGAGCTGGGTCGTGCTCCGCACCGCCTGGATCGCCTGGGCCGAGTGCGGCTGCCGGAGCAGGGCGAAGTACGCGATCGTCCGCAGCCGGTACAGGTGCGGGCAGGTCAGCATGAAGAAGTTGCCCAGCATGAGGTCGCTGTACCAGTCGGCGACCAGGTCGGAGAGGCAGTCGAAGACGTGGCAGGCGCCCGGGCCGGCCGCGTCGGCGGTCCGCTGGATGGCGGCGGTGAAGCTCTCGAACCCCACCGACGGCGAGAGCCGCTCCACGCGCACGCCGGGCCCCTCCGGCACGAGCGGGGGGTGGCGCGCGAAGCGGAAGTAGACGACGGGCCGTCCCTGCGCGAGCGCCCGGGCGACGTAGGGCTTCACGAGGGGCGCGTAGTCCTCGATCGCCTCCATCTGCCAGACGACGTTGTCGCCGGAGCGCAGGCCCCCGAGCACCGCGTCGAGGGCGGGGAAGCCCGTGGAGACGTCGATCGGCTCCCCCGGCTCGGGGGCGGAGAAGCGCTGCGGGCCCTGGTCGATCATCGGTGCGGTTCCTCTTGCGGCGGTCGCCGCGCCGGGACCTCGGTCCCGGACGCAGGCGGGGCGCGGTCCCCGTCCGCCGAGCGCGTCGGCTGCACCTTACTGCGAGAACCCCTCGATGAGGTACTGCACCTCGATCCGCTTCAGGGCGACCACCTTGGCCGCGGTCCGCACGTCGATCGGCTTCCCCACGCAGTACGGCCGCGAGTCGTAGAGCGGCGTGCGGCGGGCCCGGTTCCGGGCGACGTCGCGGATGAGGGCGTAGTTCTTCTTGATCGCCTGCTCCAGCCGGGCGTTCACCTCGGCCTCGGTCCACCGCTCGAGCCGCTGGTTCTGGAGCCACTCGTAGTACGAGACGGTCACCGCGCCGGCGTTGCAGATCACGTCCGGGATGAGGTCGATGCCGCGCGCCTGGAGGACCCGGTCGCCGTCGGGCTTCGTCGGGTTGTTGGCGGCCTCGGCGACGAGCTTCACCCGGAGCCGCTCCGCGACCTTCGCGTCGATCACCTCGCCGAGCGCGGCCGGGATGCAGACGTCGGCCTCGAGCGACCAGAAGTCGTCGCGCGGGATGGCCGTCCCCCCCGCGAACCCCGCCACCGTCCGGCGCAGGTTGGCCGGGTCGTCGTGGACGTACGCGAGGAGCGCCGGGAGGTCGAGGCCGCCCTCGCGATGGATCGTCCCGTGGGCGTCCTGCACCGCGACGATCTTCGCGCCCAGGGCGTCGAGGATGTCGGCGGCGGCCGCGCCCACGCTCCCGAACCCCTGGAGGATGACGCGCGCCCCGCGCAGATCGAAGCCCCGCTCGCGCGCCCACTCCTCCAGGCAGTAGACGACCCCCTGGCCGGCCGCCTTCGTCCGCCCCTCGGAGCCGCCGATCCGGACGTCCTTGCCGGTCACGACGCCGCGCAGCGCGTGATGATCTCGTTCCCCATCCGTGTACTGGCGCATCATGTACGCCATGACCGCCGCGCTGGTCCCGACGTCGGGCGCCGGGATGTCCACGAACGGCCCCATCATCTGCTTCAGCTTGTAGACGTACCGCAGCGAGATGCGCTCGATCTCCTCGCGGGAGTAGGCGAACGGATCGAACCGGACCGCGCCCTGCGCGCCGCCGAACGGCACCTCGACGATCGCCGTCTTCCAGGTCATCTCCGCGGCGAGCGCCTTGCAGAGGTCGAGCGTCGCGTCGGGGTGGTACCGGATGCCGCCCTTGTACGGCCCGCGCGCCTCGCTGTGCTGGACCCGGTACGCCTTGAGCTGGCGCGGGCCGCCCGGCTCGAGCTTGAAGAGCCCCTTCCCGGCGAGGTGGATGACGCCCTGGCGCACCGTGAGGTCCGCCGAGAGGAGCGCGCCGTGGTGCAGGACGTGGGCGCCCGTGGCGAGGGGCTCGAGCGTCCGGCTGGCCTGGATGGTGGAGGGGGGGAGGTCGGCGAAGCGCGGGCGCTCCTCCTCCGGCAGCGGCACGAGCCGATCGGCGGTCTCGATGGTGACGTGGAAGATGTGCTCGAAGTCGGGCTCCTCGAGCTCCATCCGCACGCGCGGATCCATGCGGATGAGGTCCGCCGCGCGGTGAAAGGAGTCCATCGACTCCTGGTAGAAGCTCGGGTCTCCGTTCCTGCCCACCATGTGCCCTCCGAGGGCCTTCCCCTGAACGAGCCCGCGCCCGAACGCCGGAGACGCCGCCGCGCCGGCGCATGATCACCGACCTTCCCTCACCGGCGAAGGGGCCACCGCAGGCGCCCGCCACGCGGAGACATCATCTCGTAATTCCGGGCCCGCGTGTGGGCCGCTGTCGGGACTTGCTCGGGTGGCGGCCGAGGAGGCGTGCCATCCGGAGGTCGGCGCGCCGCCGCGGGTGACCCTCGGGACGCCGGCCCTGGCCTGGCGCTCCGGTCCGCGCGCCGCGGGCTCCCTCCGGCTCGTGGCGCGCGACCTGGCGCTGCGCCGGCGTCACCACGTTGACGCTGGGTCATTCCTGCCCACTTGTTGCGCGCGCGCGGCCTCGCCTACCGTGGGGGCAGGAGGCCTCACGCAATGACCTTGTCCCGCTTCGTCCCCTGGATGGCCGCCGCCGCGCTCGTCTCGGCTGGCTGCAGCGACTCGTCGGACTCGTCCGAGTCCCGGCTCCGGGAGTTCGCCGCCGCCTACGCCGACACCTTCTGCTCCGCGCTCGTCGACTGCTCGTGCACCGACCGCGCGGGCCTCGAGGACTGCAAGGCGAGCTACCGCGAGATCATCTTCGTCATGGCCGCGCAGGAGCTCACGTACGCGCCCAGCCGCGCGCTCGATCCCACCGCCGCCAGCACGTGCCTCACCGACCTGCGCCAGGCCGTGCAGGGCTGCCCCGGACCGAGCGCCGAGGAGTACGGCATCACGCGTTCGGGCCTCGAACTCCTCACCCAAAGCTGCGCGGGCGACCTGCTCTTCGTCGGCACGCAGGGCGAGGGCGACTACTGCACCTCCCGCCACGACTGCGCCCCGGAGCTGGACTGTGACGATCTCGCCCGCGCGTGCGTGCCGCGCGGCGGCGTCGGCGCCGACTGCTCGAACATCGGGTGCCTGGCGGGCCTCTCCTGCGACGGCAGCGACACGTGCGCGGCGCCGCCGGGCGCCGGCGCGCCCTGCCCCGACGCGGTGTGCGGGGACGGCGCGCGGTGCGTCTGGGTCGAGGAGACGGCGACGGACACCTGCCTCCTCCCGCACGCCGTCGACGCGAGCTGCGCCGACGGCGCGGGCTGCGTGAGCGGCGCGTACTGCGACGCCGGGACGTGCCGGAGCTTCCTCGCCGACGGCGAGGACTGCAGCGGCGGCGGGGTGTGCCTCCACGGCTGGTGCAACGAGGGGACCTGCACCGACCCCGGGTTCTGCGCCCACTTCGGCTTCAAGTAGGCGGAAGGGGCTCCCCGGTCGCGCGCGGCCGGGGAGCCCGCGCCATCGACGCGTCCTGCCGGCGGCCGAACAGCGGGAGCACGACGAGCGACGCGACGAGCGCGAGCAGCATGTCCCACTGCGCGTCCCAGACGTCGCCCTGCGTGCCCAGGAACGCCTGGCCGACGTCCGGCGCGGCCGCGAGCACGGTCCACCACTCGGCGATCTCCCAGAAGGCGGCCACCGCGAGCACGACGCAGACGGTGAGGAAGTACAGCCACCCGCCGCGCCGGAGCGGCGTCTTGCGGAGGAGCACCTCGCGCGCGAGGAACGCCGGGAAGACGCCCAGCGCGAGGTGGCCGACGCGATCGTAGTGGTTGCGCGCGAGCCCGAACGCCTCCTTCGCCCAGTCGCCGAGCGGCGTCTCCGCGTACGTGTAGAACCCGCCGTAGTTCAGGACGAGGACGTGCAGGAACACGCCCGCGTAGACGAAGTGCGAGAGCGGCAGCCGCGGGTACAGCGCCGCGAGCACCGCGACCATCGCGAGCCCCGGCGCGACCTCGAGGATCCAGCTCGCGGGCCCGGCGCGCGCGGTGGCGCCGCTCACGGCGAGGACGACGAGCAGGAGCCCGAGCAGCGCGAGCGGGAAGCGGGCGTGTTCGCGCAAGGTGCGGGCGGAGGACGCGGCGGTCTCGGGGGCTGGGGAGCTCACGCCGCATGGTACCCGGCAGGGAGCGCGGGACAAATTCCCGGGTGAACAGGCCGCGGTTCGGGGCTCGGCGGGCGCGCGCGCGTGGCTCCGGCGCCCTTGGTCGGATTCGTCCCGTTGACCTCCGCCGCTCGGATCCGCAGGATTGCCGGCCGACATCGCAACGACCGACCGTGGATGAGCGGCGACCCGCAGCGTGAGGCGCAGGGCGAAACGCCTGCCGATCGGCCGGATCGGCTCCCGTGACCGAAGAGGACTCGACCATGAAGCTCCCACCGCTCCGCTGTAGCCGTCTCATCCACCTCCTCCTCGTGGCGACCTGCCTTCTCGCCGCCGGGGCGGCCCGAGCCTATCCGCACCTCGGGGAGCGCGTCACGGTGCGCCAGCCCGACGGCACCGCCGTCGAGGTGGTCCTCTGGGGCGACGAGCTCTTCGCGCGCGCCGAGACGACCGACGGCTACGCGCTCGTGATCGAGCCGGGCACGAGCCGCATCTGCTACGCCAGGCCCGGCCCCGACGGCGCGCTCGTCTCCACGGGCATCCCGTACACCGGCGACGAGGACGCCGTCGTGGACGGCCAGCGCAGGAAGCGGACC
>JAEYOU010000700.1 GCA_023411405.1 Pseudomonadota bacterium
CCTTCACGGCGCTCAACGCGGCGGTCCTCGAGGACGGCGCCTTCGTCCACCTCCCGGCGGGCGCCGTGGTCGAGGCGCCGATCGAGCTCGTGTTCGCCGGCGGCGGCGCGGGCGCGCCGGTGGTCCAGCACCCGCGGGTGCTGGTCGTGGCCGGCGCGGGCGCGAAGGCGACCGTGGCCGAGGTCTACCTCGGCGGTTCCGCTCGGCCCGAGCCAGTCGAAGGCCGCGCGGAGGCCGGGGACGTCTACCTCACCGCCGCCGTGACCGAGCTCGTCGCCGGCGAGGGCGCGGAGCTCGCGCACGTGAAGCTGCAGGACGAGGGCGATCGCGCCTATCACGTGAGCGCGGTGTTCGCGGAGCAGGGCGCGGGGACGAAGCTCGCGGCGCACTCGATCGCGCTGGGCGCGCAGCTCTCGCGGGCGGAGCTCCGCGTGCGGCTCGCCGGCGAGGAGGGCGCGCTCTCGGCGTCCGGCCTCTACATGGCCGACGGCGCGCGGGTGACAGACAGCTACTCCGTCATCGACCACGCGGTGCCCCGCTGCCGGACCGAGGAGGCGTACAAGGGGATCCTCGACGGCCGGGCCCGCGGCGTCTTTCACGGCCGGATCCGGGTCCTGCCCGGCGCCCAGAAGACGGACGCGCGGCAGATGAACTCGAACCTGCTCCTCTCCGACGACGCGGTGGTGGACACGAAGCCCCAGCTCGAGATCTTCGCCGACGACGTGAAGTGCGGGCACGGGGGCACCGTCGGCCAGCTCGACGAGGACGCCCTCTTCTACCTGCGGTCGCGCGGCGTGGACCAGGCCGCGGCGCGGACGCTCCTCATCTGGGCCTTCGCCGCCGAGATGGTGGAGCGGATCGGCCCGGCGGCGCTGCGCGACCAGGCCCGCCGTCACGTCGCCGGGCGGCTCCCGGCGGCGGCCGCGCTGCTGGAGGCGGCATGATCCCCGGGGAGCACCACGCCGCGGAGGCGCGCGCGGTCCACCCCGGGGCCGCCTACGACGTGGCCGCGGTCCGCGCCCAGTTCCCGGTCCTCGCGCAGCCCGTGCGCGGGAAGCCGCTCGCCTACCTCGACAACGCCGCGACGACCCAGAAGCCGCGCGCGGTGGTGGACGCGCTCCGCGGCTACTACGAGCAGGACAACGCCAACGTGCACCGGGGCGTCCACCTCCTCTCCGAGCGCGCCACCCGGGCGCACGAGCAGGCGCGGGTGAAGGTGGCGCGCTTCCTGGGCGGCGTCGATCCGCACGAGGTGATCTTCGTCCGCGGCACCACCGAGGCCATCAACCTCGTCGCCCAGACCTTCGGGCGGCAGCGGGTCGGGCCGGGGGACGAGATCGTCGTCGGGGAGCTCGAGCACCACTCGAACATCGTGCCCTGGCAGCTCCTCTGCCGGGAGAAGGGCGCGCGCCTCCGGGTGCTCCCGGTCGACGACGCGGGCGACCTGCGGCTCGAGGCGCTCGACGAGCTGCTGGGCCCGCGCACGCGGCTCGTCGCCGTGAACCACGTCTCCAACGCGCTCGGCACGGTCAACCCCGTCGCCGAGATCGTCGCGCGCGCCCAGGCCCGCGGCGTGCCGGTGCTGGTGGACGGCGCGCAGGCAGCGCCGCACCTCTCCGCCGACCTGCGGGCGCTCGGCGCCGACTTCTACGCGTTCTCGGGCCACAAGATCTACGCGCCCATGGGCATCGGCGTGCTCTGGGGCCGGAGGGCGCTGCTCGAGGAGATGCCGCCGTGGCAGGGCGGCGGCGACATGATCCTCTCGGTCACGTGGGAGGAGACGAGGTTCAACGCGCTGCCGTACAAGTTCGAGGCGGGCACGCCCGACGTCGGCGGCGCGATCGGGCTCGGCGCGGCGCTCGACTGGGTGAGCGCGCTCGGGCTGCCCGCGATCGCGGCCCACGAGCGGGCGCTGATCGCGACGGCGCTCGACGGCCTCCGCGCGCTCCCCGAGGTGCGCCTCGTGGGGACGCCGCGCGAGCGGGCGGGGGTGATCTCGTTCCTCCCGGGCGACGTCCACCCGCACGACGCCGGGACCATCCTCGATCGCCAGGGCGTGGCGATCCGGGCGGGCCACCACTGCGCCCAGCCGGTCCTGCATCGCCTGGGCGTGAACGCCACCGTGCGCGCCTCGTTCGCGGCGTACTCGAACCTCGCCGACGTCGAGGCGCTGCTCCGGGGGCTGCACGAGGTGAGGAGGATCTTCTCGTGATCACCCGGAGGGCCTTCTCGTGAGCGAGCTCACCGATCTGTACCAAGAGGTCGTCCTCGAGCACTCGAAGCGCCCGCGCAACTTCGGGCCGCTCCCGGACGAGAACCGGCGCGCGGAGGGGCTCAACCCGCTCTGCGGCGACCGCATCACGATCCACGCGAAGGTCGACGGCGGGGCGCTCGCCGACGTCCGCTTCGAGGGGAGCGGCTGCGCCATCTCGAAGGCCTCGGCCTCCGTGATGACCGGGCTCGTGAAGGGCAAGACGCCGGCCGAGATCGACGCGATGTTCGAGCAGTTCCACCGGCTCGTGACCGAGGGCCCGCGCCCCGGCGAGGAGGAGGCGCTCGGGAAGCTCGCCGTGTTCGCGGGCGTCCACGAGTTCCCCGCGCGCGTGAAGTGCGCGAGCCTCGCCTGGCACGCGCTGCGCCAGGCGCTCGAGGGACGCGCGGATCCGGTGTCCACCGAGTAGCGGAGCGACGAAGATGAACCGCACCCCCACCACCACCACGCGCGACGTCGAGGCGCTGCTCGTCCCGAGCGGCGAGCGCGTGACGTTCCCCACCGGCACCTGGCTCGTCGTGCAGCAGTCGCTCGGCGGCCAGTTCACCGTGATGACCGACATGGGCGCGCTCGCGCGCGTCGACGGCCGGGACGCGGACGCGCTCGGTCCGGAGGCCGTGGAGGAGGCGAAGCGCTACGAGGCCGCCCGCGCCGAGGCTGCGGAGGGCCCTTTCGACGAGGCGAAGCTGTGGGAGGCGCTCGGGACCGTGTACGACCCGGAGATCCCCGCGAGCATCGTCGAGCTGGGGCTCGTCTACGGCATCGACGCCGAGCCGGTCGAGGGCGGGCACAAGGTGCTCGTCCACATGACGCTCACCGCGCCCGGCTGCGGCATCGGCCCGGTGCTCGTCGACGACGTCCGTCGCAAGCTGCTCGGGACCCCGGGCGTGAAGGAGGCGGAGGTCGAGCTCGTGTTCGATCCGCCGTGGGATCCGTCGCGGATGAGCGAGGCGGCGCGCCTCCAGCTCGGGTTCTTCTGAGTGGGCCTCAGGCCGCGGGCTTCAGGCCTCAGGCGTCCACGAGGTACTTGAGCACCGTCGACGCGATCCGGATCACGTCCCCGTGCCGGAGCGTCTGCTCCTTCACGAGCTTCGAGTTGAGGAAGGTGCCGTTCGTCGAGTCGAGGTCGACGAGCACGTGCGCGCCGCCGGAGACGAAGATTCGGGCGTGGCGCCGCGACGCCTGCTCGGAGCCGATCACGACCGTGTTGCCCGGCTCGCGCCCGAGGGTCACGTCCTCGTCGGAGAGCTCGAAGCGCTGGCCGGCCTGCGCCGCGTCGGTCGAGTGGACGACCTGCAGGGCCGCCCGCACCGTCGCCGCCCGGCCGCTGGCCTGAGGCGTTCCGCTCACTCGGGTCTCGTCGAAGTCCATGGGCCGCTCCCGCTGATCTTCCAGCGGATTCGTTAGCACGCCGCCGTGCGCCGGTGAAGGGGGCGGCGCTGTCGTCCGGTGTGCGCGCGCCGGCGAGGCCGCGGCCGACCCGTCGGAGACTCGGGCGGAGGTTCAGGCTCGACCCGGCCCACCCACCCTCCGCGTCACCCTGCGAGCTCCATCCGCGCCGCCTCCGCCACGCGCTCCCGCAGGGCGCGCGCGAGCACGGAGTCGAGCGGCGCGAGGAGGGCGCCGCGGGCGGTCCCGAGCGGCCGGTGCGGCCGGGGACCGGCCAGCCCGAGCGTCGTCGCGGGGACGCCGAGGATGCGATCCGGATCCAGGCCTGCGATCCGCGCCGCCCTCCGCGCCAGCTCGGCCCAGGAGACGGGATCCGGATGCACGAGGTGCCACGGTCCGGCCTCGCCGTCGACGAGCAGGTCGAGGACCGTGTGGGCGAGGTCCAGGCCGTACGTCAGCGCCACCCTCCGGTCCTCCGCCGCGGCGAAGGTCCCGCCGGCGTCCAGCGCCTCGAGCGCGGCCGAGAGGAACGCGAGCGGGCGCCACGGCGCGAACCACGCGCCGGTGCGCACGAGCAGCGCGCCCGGGTGGCCG
>JAEYOU010000722.1 GCA_023411405.1 Pseudomonadota bacterium
ATCGTGCGGTGGTCCGGCGCGGCGATCGCTGCCTCGCGATCGTGCGGGCCGCCGCCGAGACCGGCGCGGACCTCGTCGTGGTGGGGACGCGCGGGCGGGCGGGGCTCGCGCGGGCGCTCTCCTCGAGCGCGGCGTCGTGGGTCCTCGCGAACGCGCCCGTCGACGTGGCCGTGGGCCGACGCCACGGCCTCGCCCTGCGGGGGTGAGACGGAGCTACAGCCGCTCGTCGATCGCCCGGTTGGACATCGCGTCCGCCTGGGCGTTCTCCTCGCGCGGGATGTGGCGGAGCCGGATCCAGGGGAACGCCTTGAGGAGCGCCTGCGCCTCCTGGTGCAGCGGGAGGAGGTGCTCGGCCTTCACGGCGTACTCGCCCTGGAGCTGCTTCACGAGGAGCTCCGAGTCGGAGAGGACCTCGAGCTCCTTGATGCCCATCGCCTTGGCGCGCCGGAGCCCGAGGATGAGCCCCATGTACTCGGCGACGTTGTTCGTGGACTCGCCGAGGAACTTCCCGACCTTGGCCTGGATGTGGCCGTCCGGGCTGACGATCACGGCGCCGGCGCCGGCCGGGCCGGGGTTGCCGCGCGCTGCACCGTCCGTGAAGAGGCGCGTGCGCTTCTCGGCCTCGACCTTGGCGGCCTCCTGCTGGGCGGCGCGCTCGGCGGCCTCCGCCGCGTCGCGCTCCCGGCGGCGCTGCTCGCGCTCGGCCTTCGACAGATCCATCGCCTCGTCGATCTCGGCGGCGGAGCGGGCGGCGGCCCTCGCCACGTCGGTCTGCTTGCGGACGGTGATGCCCTTGTTGCCCGCGGCGCCGGGGTCCTTCGACTTCTCCGCCTCCTCGACGCGATCGGCGGCGGCGTTGATGAGCTTCCCGAGCGTGTCCCGATCGTACCCGGCGTAGCGGGCGCGGGTGCGCGGCAGGTCCTCGTTGGCGGCGATGAAGCGGAGGAGGTCTGCCAGGACCGTCTTCACGCGGGCGACGGGGCGGGCGGGTTCAGGGCTTCCGCCGCGTAGATGATCCGGTGGCAGTTGGGGCACGTCTCGATGGAGTTTGCCCGCTGCAGCGTGATCGCCAGCTGGGGCGGCACGTTGCGGTTGCACCCGCTGCAGCTCATCCCCACCACCGGCGCGACCGCCACGCCGGCGCGGCGCTTCCGGATGTTCTCGTACTTCGACAGCAGCGACGGCTCGACGGCCGCCACCGCCGCCGCGCGCCTTGCCTCGAGCTGGCGCAGCTTTTCCTCCACGGCGGCGCGACGCTCCTCCAGCTGCTGGAGCCCGCCCTGCGCGGCCTCCTCCTGCTCGGCGAGCCATTCGGCGCGCTCCTCCAAGGCCTTCTGCACCTCGACCGCCTGGGCCGTCAAAGCCTTGAGCTGTTCGGACTGGGTGTCGTTCGACTTCTTGGCGATGTCGATCTCGCGCGACAGCGCGGCGTACTCGCGGGGCGTGCGGATCTCCCCGAGCCGGCCCTCCCACTTCTTGACCTTGTCCCGCTCCATGCCGAGCAGGGTCTCGATCGAGCGGCGCTCCCGCTCGTTGCCGTCCAGCCGGGCCTTCTCTTCGTCGTACGCCCGGCGGGCGTCGCGGACCTTCACGTCGAGCTCCGCGCGCTTGGGGCCGATGCTCTCGAGCTCGGCCCGCACCTCGTTGGTCTCGAGATCGATCTGCTGCAGCTCCTCGAGCGCCTTCAGCTTCTCTCGCAGCGACGACAAGTGCGTCTCTCCCTCGTACGGCTTGGGCCCACCAGGATTCGAACCTGGATCACATCGGTTATGAGCCGAGCGCTCTGACCGTTGAGCTATGGGCCCTGGTGGCCCCTGGCAGGCTTGCCTCTACCACATTCCGGTTCCGCGTGGTCTCTAGTTCTCGACGAAGCTCTTCAGCCGCTTGGAGCGCGACGGGTGCCGCAGCTTGCGCAGCGCCTTCGCCTCGATCTGCCGGATGCGCTCGCGCGTCACCTCGAAGTCCTGACCCACCTCCTCGAGCGTGTGGTCGCTCTTCTCGCCGATGCCGAAGCGCATCCGGAGGACCTTCTCCTCGCGGGGCGTGAGCGTGGCGAGCACCTTCCGCGTCTGCTCGGCGAGGTTCATGTTGATCACCGCGTCGGACGGCGACACGAGTGACTTGTCCTCGATGAAGTCGCCGAGGTGGCTGTCCTCCTCCTCGCCGATCGGCGTCTCGAGCGAGATGGGCTCCTTCGCGATCTTGAGGACCTTGCGGACCTTGTCGAGCGGGAGCTCCATCTTCTCGGCGATCTCCTCCGGCGTCGGCTCGCGGCCCAGCTCCTGGACGAGGTAGCGGCTCGTCCGGATCAGCTTGTTGATCGTCTCGATCATGTGGACCGGGATGCGGATGGTCCGGGCCTGGTCCGCGATGGCCCGGGTGATGGCCTGCCGGATCCACCAGGTGGCGTAGGTCGAGAACTTGTAGCCGCGCTTGTACTCGAACTTGTCCACCGCCTTCATGAGCCCGATGTTCCCCTCCTGGATCAGGTCGAGGAACTGCAGGCCGCGGTTCGTGTACTTCTTGGCGATGGAGACGACGAGGCGGAGGTTCGCCTCGACGAGCTCGGTCTTCGCCCGCTCGGCGTTCCGCTCGCCCTCGTTGATCTGGCGGTAGGTGCGGCGCAGCTCGTCGACGGGGACGCCCGCCTCCTCCTGCACCCGCAGGATCTTGCGGGCGGCGGTCCGGACGTTCCGGTCGAGCTCCTCGACCTCCTCCACCGAGACGTGCAGGCGCTTCGCGAGTTTCTTGCGCTCGCCCTCGTCCTCGCGCGCCTCGCGCAGGAGCCGGCGGAGATCCTTCACCGGCACGCCGGTGCGCCGCTCGCAGTCGAACAGCTCGCGCTCGGCCTCCTCGACGCGCTTGATGAAGCCCTTCAGCTTGAGGACGATCCGGTCGATCTGCTTGCGGTTGAGCTGGATCGCCTCGAGGTTCTCCATCATCTCGGCCTCGATGGCCTTGATCTCGTTGCGCAGCTCCTTCCGCTTCACCTCGGAGAGCTTCTTCGCGCCCAGGGTCTCGCGGACGCGCTCGACGTCGCGCTCCAGCTTCTTGATCTGGTCGATGTGCCCGAGCACCTTCTCGACCTTCTTCTCCTCCTCCTTCGGGATGCGCGGGGGCGGCTCCGCGCCCTCGACGCCCTCGGCGCCCGGCTCGCCCGGCGCGGCGCCCTCGAGCGCCGGGGCGCCCTCGCCGGCCTCGGCGGCGTCGCCCTCGACCTCGGCGGTCTCGGCGACGTCGTCCAGCTCGTCCTCCTCCGGCTCCTCGGTCTCGCTGGCCTGCTCGTCGCCGGCGTCCTTGATGATCTCGCGGACGCGGATCTTGCCCTTGCGCAGCCGCTCGCCCAGCTCGGCGATCTCGCGGATGGCGATGGACGACGACAGCACCGCGGCGAGGACCTCCTTCTCGCCCTCCTCGATGCGCTTGGCGATCTCCACCTCGCCCTCGCGGGTGAGCAGGGAGACCGAGCCCATCTTCCGCAGGTACATGCGGACCGGGTCGTTCGACTTCCCGTACCCGGCGTCGTCGTCCTCGTCCTTCTCCTCCTCGGCCTCCGCCTTCGCCTCGGGCTCGGGCGGCTTGTCCGGGAGCTTCATCTTCTTCTCGGCGCCGTCCACGACCTCGATGTCGTGCTCGCCGAACATCGACATCACGTCGTCGATCTGGTCGGAGCCGATGTCGGAGGGCAGCGCGTCGTTCACCTCGTCGTAGGTGAGGAAGCCCTTCTCCCGGCCCCGGGCCATGAGCTCCTTCACCTCGGACCGCTCGGTGATGTCGCTCATGTCGTCCTGAGGGAGGTCGTCGTCCACCTCGTCGTCGTCGGCCTCGGCGGTGGCGACCTCGTCGCCCTCCTCGGCCTCGTCGCCCTCCTCACCCTCGCCGCGGCGCTGCTTGGCCGACTTGGACTGCCCCTTCCTGAGCGCGGGGGCGGGGGCGGGCGCCGGCGACGGCGCCGCGGCGGCGCCCTTCTTGCCGGGGAGCTTGTCCTTCTTCTCGACCTTCTCCGCCTGCTTGTCGTGCTTCGCCGCCTTCTCGAGCTCCGCGCGCTGCGGCTTCGCGGCCACCTTCGGCGCGGGGCGCGCGGCCTTGGCCACCTTCGCAGGCTTGGTGGGCTTCGAGGGCTTCGTGTTCCGGGCCGACGCCTCCGGACGCGACCCCTTGCGGGCGCGCTCGTCCTTGCGGGCAGCCTTGGGCTTGGCCTTGGAGGCGGACTTGCGGGTCGGCTTCTTGGCGCTGTGGCCCTTCGTGGTCATCTCGCTCCGCTCCTTGGAGGCACGGCCCCTCGGGCTGGCCCTGTTCTAACTGCGCCCGGGCGCATGGGCCCGGTGAAACTGCGTCCTTCCAGAATCCTCGCCGCGTGCGAGTTCATCCGGCTTTCTCCACGGCGAGCAGGCGCTTCTTGAGGTCCTCGCGTTTGCGCATCGCGGTCAGGACCGCGGTGCTCAGGTCGTCCGGGACCTTCGAGGCGGACTTCTCGGCAGCCTTGATCAGGCGCTCGTAGTCCGCCTCGGCCCGTTCCACCTGCATCTTCAGGAGCGCCTTCAGGAATTCCCGCTCGGCGTTCTCCCGCTTCGGCCGCCCCGGGCCGACCCAGTTCCGGAGCCAGCGCGCGGTGCGCTCGTCGACGATCGCGTCGAGCCGGACGAGCGCGTCCTCCTGCGAGACCTGGCCTCGAGCAAAGTCGCGCGCGAGATCTGCGAGCGGCCCGGGGGGCAGGAGTTGCGCGAGCCCCTGCTCCTCGGCGAGCGGACCGAGCTCCGGGATCGCGAGGAGGATGCCCAGCGCGTCCGCCGGTGGCCCGGGCGGCAGGATGGGAACGCGGCCGCCCACGCCGGTGCGGGGAGGTGGAGGGCGCGGCGGGGCGGCCGTGCGGGCGGGTTCACGTGGAGGCGTCTGCAAGCGGTCGGTCCGGCGGTCGGCGGCGAGCTCCGCCTTGAGCGCCGCCGGATCGAGATCGAGCCGGCGCGCGACGGCTTCCTCGAAGACGGAACGCGCGAGCCCCTCCGGCATCATCCGCACGAAGGGCTCGAGCTCGCGCACCGCGGCGAGCTTGCCCTCGAGCGGCGCCTCGCGCGGGTTCTCCCCGCACGACCGCGCCGCGGCGCGGTCGATGAGGAACGCCGACAGCGGCACCGCCTTCGCGAGGAGCGCCTCCACACCGGTCCGGCCGTGTGCGCGCGCGTAGTCGTCCGGATCGATCTTCCCGCTTTCCGAGGGCAGGACCGCCACCTTGCCGGACAGGCCGGCGGGGAAGAGCGCGGCCGCCGCCTTGGCCGGCGCGGCAAGACCGGCCGGGTCACCGTCGAAGAGGATCGTCACCTCGCGGCAGTCGCACCGCCCGAGCAGCTCGACGTGCTCCGGCGTGAGGGCGGTCCCGCAGACCGCGACGGCGGAGGTGACGCCGACCTGGTGCAGCCCGATCACGTCGAGGTAGCCCTCGACCAGGATCGCGGACCGCGTCTTGCGGATGGTCTCGCGCGCGAGGTCGAGGCCGTAGAGGACCTTCGACTTCTTGTAGAGCGGCGTCTCGGGGGTGTTGATGTACTTGGCGGCCTTGTAGTCGCCTTCGCGCGGCGAGGGCCGCGCACCCTGCGCTGGTCGAAGGTCGGGCAGGACGCGACCGCCGAAGCCGATCACCTGGCCGTCGATCCCGCAGATCGGGAACATGAGCCGGCTGCGGAACCGGTCGTAGGTCCCCTCGCCCTTCTCCCGCTCGATGACGAGGCCGGCGCGGGAGAGGGCGGGGAGCCCGATCCCCTTCTCCGCGAGGCGCGGCGGCAGATCGTTCCAGGCGGACGCCGCGACCCCGAGCCGGAACCGGGCGCGCGACTCCTCGGAGACGCCGCGGGAGTCGAGGTAGGCGCGGGCCTCCTCGCCCCACCTGCTCCCGAGCCGCGCCGCCCAGTACCGCGCGGCCGCGTCGCAGGCCGCGAGGGCCTCGTTGCGCTCCTTGCGGCGGGCGCGCGCCTCCGCCGAGTCCTCCTCCGAGGCCTCGGGGATCTCGACGCCCACCTCCAGCGCCAGCGCCTTCACCACCTCGGGGAACTCCTTGCCCTCGAGCCGCTGCAGGAAGCCGAAGACGTCGCCGTAGACGCCGCAGCCGTAGCACTTGAAGTGCTTGTCCTCGGGGTAGACATGAAAGCTCGGGGTCTTCTCACCGTGAAAGACGCAGTTGCCCTTCCAGGTCCGGCCCGACCGCCGGAGCTCCATGTGCCGGCCGAGCACGGCCACGATGTCCACGCGGTCCCGGATCTCCTGGATCACCGCATCTGGGATCAGAGAGTCCTCCCGGCCCCGCGCGCCCGCACCGGCCCGGCGCGCTCACGTCCCGAAGCAGCGCGTCTTCACCAGCTCCGACAAGGTCTTGCCCGCGGCCGGCGGCGTCGCGCCGGCTACGCCGGGAGCCATGCCTTCAGCACCCGGATCTCCGCCTCCTCGCGCTCGGCGAGGTCGCCCTGGTTGCCGGCGCGGTGCTGCTCGATCGAATCGCGCCGGCGCTTGATCTCCGAGGCGATGACGCCGTGGATCTCGGCGTCGTCGAGCGCCTTGGCGAGCTCGATCTCCCGGTACTTGATGGCGCTCTTCAGGAGCCGGACGACGGAGAGCGTGACCTCGTCCTTCGCCCGCGCCGCGGTCTCGAGATCGGCGTCGAGCCGTTCCTTCAGCGCCATCTCCGCTCCAGGCCCGACGGGCTAGAACCCCTTCCGCATCTTCTTCATCGCGCGCTTCTTGGCGGCGAGGGACTTCTTCTTGCGCTTCACGCTCGGCTTCTCGTAGTGCTCGCGCTTGCGGATCTCCGAGAGGATCCCGGCCTTCTCGCACTGCTTCTTGAAGCGCTTCATGGCGTTCTCGAAGGACTCGCCATCCTTGACACGCACTCCGGTCATTCGGTTCCTCTCACCTTGCGGGGATACTGCCTGGTCGGGTTCGAAAACGAGCGAGCCGGGCGCAGCGCAGCGTCCGGCTCTCCGCGGGTCTGGTCGGCCGCTATTAGAGGAATTCCCGTAAGCTGTCAAGGAGTTCCGGGCCTCGGACCCGAGGGCAAGGCATGGCGCCGCTCGAGGATCGCGTAGACCTCAGCGGGGGTTACGTCGGCCGAGGCGAGCAGCACGAACAGGTGGTACAGCAGGTCGGCCGCCTCGTGGGCGAGGTGATCCTTCGAGTCCCTGCCGTCCATGAGCGCCTGGTGCGCCTCGTTCACCTCGTAGGCCTCCTCGATGACCTTCCGGCGGATCTTCGGGGGGTTCGAGAGGAGCTGGCGGGTGTAGCTCTTCGAGGCGGTCTCGTCGGCCTTCCGCGACTCGATGGTGGCCCAGAGCTGGGCGAGGAAGCGCTCGTCTGCCATGGGGGGTCTACCTTTCTGAACGTCGTCCGGAGTCGTTTGCTTCCGCAGGGGCGTCGGGCCTCAGGCGTCGGGCCTCAGGCCTCGGGCCTCAGGCCTCGGGCCTCGGGCCTCAGGGGTCTCACGTGGAGCCCGCGCTGGCTCAGATACTCCCTCGCCTCGCCCACGGTGTGCTTCCCGTCGTGGAAGATCGAGGCCGCGAGCGCGGCGTCGGCATAGCGGAGCCCCTCCGCCAGGTGCTCGAGCGCCCCGACCCCGCCCGAGGCGATGACCGGGACGGTGACCGAGCCGCACACCTTCTCGAGCAGCTCCAGGTCGTAGCCGGCGAGCGTACCGTCGCGGTCCATCGAGGTGAGCAGGATCTCCCCCGCGCCCCGCGCCGCCACCTCGCGGCACCAGGCGAGCCCCTCGACGCCGGTGGGCTTCGTGCCCCCCGCGACGTAGACCTCCCACTCCTGGGCCTTGTCCGGGGCGCGCGGCCGCCGCTTCACGTCGACGGCGACGACGAGGGCCTGCGCGCCGGCGAGCTTCGAGAGCCGGTCCACGAGCGCGGGCTCCTTCACGGCCGACGAGTTGACCGAGACCTTGTCCGCCCCCGCGTGGAGGAGCGCGACGAAGTCCTCCTCGCCTCGCACGCCGCCGCCCACGGTGAGCGGCGCGAAGACGCGGGCCGCGGTGCGGGTGACGAGGTCGAGCAGCGTGCCGCGGTTCTCCTGCGTGGCGGCGATGTCGAGGTAGGTGATCTCGTCGGCGCCCTGGGCGTCGTAGCGAGCCGCGGCCTCGACCGGATCGCCCGCGTCGCGGAGGTTCCGGAAGTGGACGCCCTTCACCACGCGCCCGTTCTTCACGTCGAGGCAGGGGATGATCCGCTTTGCGGGCATCGCTCAGGATCCCTTCGCCGCCTGGACCGCCTCGCGCAGCGACAGCCGGCCCTCGTAGATCGCCTTGCCCACGATGACCCCGGCGAGCCCGGCGTCGCGGCAGGCGGTGACGTCGGCCATGCTCGCCACTCCGCCCGAGGCGACCACCTGGACGCCGGCGTCGGCCGCGAGCTTCGCCGCCCCGGCCGCGTCCACCCCCGAGAACATCCCGTCCCGCCCCACGTCGGTGTACTCGACGAGCTCCACCCCGGCGGCCTTCACCTTGCGCGCCACCTCCGCCACCGAGAGCCCCGTGCCGGAGACCCAGCCCGCGACCTTCACCTCGCCGTTGCGCGCGTCGATGCCGGCGCGCACCCGGCCCGGGAACGCCTTGCACGCGGCCTCGACCAGCCCGAGCCGCTCCACCGCCGCGGTGCCCAGCACGACGTACTTCACCCCGAGCTTCAGGACTCTCTCGATGTCGGGCAACGACCGGAGCCCACCCCCGAGCTCCACCTCGATCCCCCGCACCTGGCAGATCGCCCGGACCGAGTCGAGGTTGACCGGCCAGCCCGCCTTGGCGCCGTCGAGGTCGACGACGTGGACCAGGGTCGCCCCGGCGCGGGCGAACTCGGCCGCCTTGTCCGCGGGCCGGCCGGCGTAGACCTTCTTGGTGTCGAAGTCGCCCTTCTCCAGGCGGACGACCTCTCCGCCCATGAGGTCGATGGCGGGGATGATGAGCATGGGCGCTGCGCTCCTCTGCTGCGGCTAGACGTGGACGAACCGCTCGAGCAGCGCCAGGCCCACCTGCTGGCTCTTCTCGGGGTGGAACTGCGTGGCGTACAGGTTGTCCTTCGCGAGCGCGGCGCAGTACGGGCGGCCGTGGGTCGCGAGCAGCGCGGCGCCGGGGGCGTCGGCCGGGGCGGCGTACGAGTGGGCGAAGTAGACGTACTGCCCGTCCATCGGGGCGAACAGCGGGTCCTCCCCGCCCACGTGGCGGACGGGTGACCAGCCGATGTGCGGCAGCTTCACGTCCGCGGGGAGCCGCGCGATCCGGCCGGGGAGGAGGCCGAGCCCCTTGGCCCCGCCCGCCTCGTCGCCGTCCTCGAACAGGAGCTGGAGCCCGACGCAGATGCCGAGGACCGGCCGGCCGCGCCGCACCGCCTCACGGAGCGCGTCGGCGACGCCGCTCCGCTGCATGGCGGCCGCGCACTCCGGCATCGAGCCCTGGCCCGGCACCACCACGCGGTCGGCCTTCGACACGGCGTCGGGGTCGTGCGTGACGACCACGCTGGCGCCGACCTCGCGGAGCGCGTTCTCGACCGAGCGGAGGTTTCCGGCGCCGTAGTCGACGAGCGCCACGGTGCCCGGGAGGCTCCCCCCATGCCGGGCGGAGCGCGCCTTCGGGGCGGGGAGGCTCACAGGACCCCCTTCGTCGACGCCAGGCCCGTCCCCTCCCGGGCGAGCGCGGCGCGCAGCGCGCGGGCGGTGGCCTTGAAGATCGCCTCCACGACGTGGTGCAGGTTCCGGCCGTACCGGACGTTCACGTGCAGGCAGATCCGGGCGTGGTTCGCGAGCGCCTGGAGGAAGTCCTGCGTGAGGTCCACGTCGAACGCGCCGATGAACTTCTTCCCCGAGGGGAGGCCCGCGTTGAAGGTGAGGTGCGGCCGACCCGAGAGGTCGACGACCACCTCGGCGAGCGCCTCGTCCAGCGGGACCACGGCGAGCCCGTAGCGCGCGAGCCCGGCCTTGTCGCCCATCGCCTGCCGGAGCGCCTCGCCGAGCCCGATGCCCACGTCCTCGACCGTGTGGTGCGCGTCCACGTGCAGGTCGCCCTTCGCCTTCACGCGCAGCGTGAGGCCGCCGTGGCGCCCGATCTGCTCGAGCATGTGGTCGAAGAACGGGACGCCGGTGGAGATCTCGGCCTCGCCCGGCTGGAGCGCGAGCTCCACGTCCACGTCGGTCTCGCGCGTCTTCCGCGCCGCCCGGCCCTTCGCCGCCGTCGCCCGCCTCATGCCACCCTCCGCCGCGCTGCGCCCTTGCGCGCCGGCTTCTTGCGCCCGGGCTTCCTCCGGCGGCCCCCCGCGCGCCCCGCCTCCTGCCCGAGC